>CAZAMK010000053.1:6598-7792 GCA_964486345.1 uncultured bacterium | reverse complement strand
ATCCATCATTTCTAAAAAACAAGTTGCCGAAAAAGCTTGAAAAAGCGCTTATTGAAAAGGGGAGGGTGTATCCGCCCGGATTAGGCCATTATCTCGGTAAAAAATTCTATGAGTCCATACAGGAGGTAAACCCGCTGGCAACTGCCTCAGTATACGGGGGAAACGTTCTGGTCGTGCATACAAAAGACGATACAAGCGTGCCTCTCAAGCATGCCCTTGCCTATTTTGAGGTTTTCCACAAGAATGCCCTTATGCCGCGGATTCTCGTTCTTGACGAAGGAGGCCATACTTTTACGACTGAATTTTCCGAAAAAGAAGTTATCGCAGAGACCGTCGATTTCTTTGCGGAAATATTGCTGTGAGTATTTCCCCCTTGACATTTTTCTATTTTAAGGTATATTTTTATACTATTTCAGGAGGTATTATTATGCCGACTTATGAATACGAATGCAAAAAATGCGGACACAGGTTTGAAGAATTCCAGAAAATGACCGATGAGCCGGTTTCAAAATGTAACAAGTGCAAAGGGAAGGTTTCAAGGATTATCGGTTTGGGCGGAGGAGTCATTTTTAAGGGGCCGGGGTTTTATACGACTGAATACAGAAGCGAGGAATACAAGAAGAAAGCAAAGGAAGAAAAAAGCGGTGTCGGTGCAGGGAGTTCCCCATCGTCATCCTGCTCTTCATGTTCGTCTTCAGGCTGTTCAACCTGCAAGAAATAGAGAGTTTGTTTTATGTCTTAAATCTGGTATAATAAAACGGTTCATTGACAAACAAATTTCGGCGTAGCTCAACGCGAAGTAAAGTGAAGTCCGCCAAAGTTTTAGTGGCGGAGTGGAACATAAAAATATTCCATATTTATGTTATAGAAAGTTTGAAAACTGGGAAGAGATATACAGGCTTTATTGGTAAGATGCCGGAAGAAAGATTAAAAGAACATAACGCAGGTTTTACTATCTGGACAAGAAAGAACAAACCTTTTAAAATAATATACTCTGAAGTTTTTGAAACTGAAAAATTGGCAAGGAAACGCGAGAAATATTTAAAATCCGGCAAAGGCAGAAAATTTATTGACAGTTTAATTCCGGCGTAGCTCAACGGTGGAGCAAGCGGCTGTTAACCGCAAGGTTGTAGGTTCGAATCCTACCGCCGGAGCCACGTAAAATTCGCCTTTGGCGAATCACGTGGCAAGCCA
>CAZAMK010000053.1:5225-6498 GCA_964486345.1 uncultured bacterium | reverse complement strand
ACGTAAAATTCGCCTTTGGCGAATCACGTGGCAAGCCACGATATTGTATTTTAATTTTACGTGGTCCCGTGATGATTCGCAGAATCATTTTACGGGACAATCTATAGAACATGTTATGTATTACGTCTATATTCTTCACAGCCTTAAAGATAACGGGTTTTATACCGGATACACTGAAGATGTTCAAAGAAGGCTGAAAGAACATAACTCGGGTCAAGAAAACTCCACAAGAAATCGCACACCTTTCATTCTTATATATTTTGAGGCATACAAAAACAAAAAGGACGCTCTTGGCAGGGAGAAATTTCTTAAAAGTGGATCGGGTAAGAGGTACTTAAGGAACCAATTAAAAAATTATTTAACAGACCGAAGTCTTGAACTATAATATACTGGTAGTCCGAAGCTTTAGCGCCGAATCCTACCGCCGGAGCTCACCTCTTCTGCTTAATCCTTTTTTGCTTATACATCAATTTATCCGCTTGAGTAATCAGGTCATCCAAAGAAAGAGGCTTTTTTAAGTTGTAAAAGGCGGCGCCTGCGCTAAGTGATAACTTATGTTTCAAATCCTTATCTGAATTGCAAATCTCCAGATTTTCTTTCAAGCGTTTCATCAGAACTTTTCTGTTTTCAACAAAAGCATCTATAACCAGAACGACAAATTCATCTCCGCCAATTCTCGCAATAATATCGGATTCACGAAAAGTTTTCTTAAGAACGCCGGTAACGTCAATCAAGGCAATGTCTCCTTCTTTATGCCCAAACAAATCATTAATTCGTTTCAATCTGTCAATATCAATGAAAAACAGAAGAATTTTTCTGTTTGCCCGCCTGGCAATACGCAATTGTTGTTCGGCAAGAGTAAAAAATCCACGCCGGTTATGGAGGCTTGTTAGATCGTCAATAAATGATAATGCGTGTATTTCTTCTTCCAAACGAACGCGTTCCGTGATGTCGCGAATATTGCATTGAATTACACTTTCGTTTCCAACTCTGTAAACGTTGCTGACAAACTCCACATTCCGTCGTTCTCCGTTTTTGGTTTGAAGCGGAAGATTTTCATAGCGGATGTATTTTTCTCTTTGGAGTTTTGCAAAAGCCGATTTACTTGCTTCAATATCTTTGAAAGGACCTATTTCCCAGAGATTTTTATTCAGCAGTTCATTCTTGGCATAGCCCGTCAATTTTTCCATGAAAGGGTTGGCATCCATTATCTTCCCTGATTTAGCGTGAAGGATTAGTATCCCATCCTGTGCGGTTTCAAAAAGCCGGCGGT
>CAZAMK010000053.1:0-5215 GCA_964486345.1 uncultured bacterium | reverse complement strand
CTGAAGTGCTGACAGCTTCTTTCTTCAATGCGTATTTGACCCCTGATTTTTTAGATTTGAGAATTGCTTGGGGCATTGTTCCCAAATCTGCATTTTTTGAACGCTTGCTCGGTATTTTATCTTTTCCCGTGCAGAAATTCATTGGAATCCCTGTCATCTTTTCTCAAAAATATTATACCGAAATAACATTTGAATGTAAAGGATATGGATATTAGACGGGAAGTCGCTCAAGAGGAGAAAACGGGGATGGAATCTGCGGCTGTCCGCTTCAGTTTATCAATTTCATCCACGGTTAATTCTCTGTAGCCCGCGGCAAGTTTCAGCGCGTTTCTGTAAATCTCAACATCGCCCGGAGGCAGAGCCGCTGTGATTCCCTGTGAAAGCGTCCAGTACAGGGCAAGTTTTGCAAGTTCCTGTTCTTCTATTGGCTGGTACCAACATTTGGGATGCTGTTTTCTATCTGCGGCGTGCGGCCAGAGTTGCTTTGCCATGGCTTTTAAGGCGAGGATGCCCAGCCCCTTGTTTTTTGCCTCTTGCAGGACCTTCTCTTCAAAACCACTGTGAAAATGCGTGACGAAATTCACGGGATACAACACCGTGTTAAAGCTGAATTCCCTTATACATGTTAATGCCGCTTCGGGAGAATGGGCGCTGAACCCGATATATTTGACGAGGCCTTCTTTTTTTGCCAGCAGGAATGCTTCTATGGCGCCGTTGCTCCCAAGCGCTTTTTCCGCATCGTCGCGTGAAGTCAGGCCGTGCAGTTGATAGAGGTCTATATGGTCGGTTTGGAGTCTTTTAAGGGAATTTTGAAACTCTCTCCAAGCTCCGTTTTTATCTCTCTTGGTGGTTTTGCAGGCAAGAAAAATCTTATTTCTCCACGGTTTCAAGGCATTCCCGAGTTTCACTTCGGCATCGCCGTAGGTGGGAGCCGCGTCAAAGTAATTTACACCTGCCTCAATACTTTCCCTGACCAGCTCATCCGCCTTTTTCTGCGGCTCGTCTTTTACCGTAATTCCACCCATGCCTATCAGGGAGAGTTTTTTCCCTGTTTTTCCCAAGACTCTCTTTTGTATCAATGACATATTCTCCGAAGGATTACAGCTATCCATTATTCTGCACTGCCGAGACATTAAATTCAGGCGGAATCAACCTTCGCCCATGTGCCGCTTTTCCTGGAGCGTATTGCCGCTTCCATTATGAGCATCTCTTCATGGCCGGCTTTAAAGTCGGGATGCAGGAAATCAGGGGTTTTATTTTCCAGCTTAAGTTCTATCGCCCTGTAAAAGTCGCTGAAAAGGTTCATAACCGCATCCATGTATCCCATGGGATGTCCGGAAGGAAGGCGGGCAAAGCGTGCGGTTGCCGGTGCCTGAAGGTTCGGAGATTCAAAGAATATCCGGTTCGGTTCATTGCGATGGCCGAACCAGAGTTCCGCAGAACGCTCGTGGTTCCATGCAACGGAACCCTCGGAGCCGTAGACCTGCAGGTCTATGTTGCACTTGCGTCCCGCTGCCAACTGTGAGGTGGTGAAGGTTCCGCAAGCGCCGTTGTCAAAGCGCAGAAGCAGTGCTCCGTATTCATCAAGGGAGATTTTAACATCCTCGTACTCTATATCGGACGCTTTGGAAAAAGTTAGAGTTTCTTTGCTCTTAGGACGCTTCCTTATCGGAAGGATTGTTTTCAATTCAGCCATCACCTCGGTGATTTTCAGTCCGGAAACAAATTGTGCAAGGTCAAACCAGTGGCTTCCGAGGTCTCCGACAATGTTTGAAGCTCCCGCCATTGAAGGATCAAGCCGCCATGAATAATCGGTGGGGTATAACAGCCAGTCTTGCAGATAACTGCCGAGAATGTTATATACTGCGCCTATTTTGCCCCCTGCTACGCGGAACGCCGCTTCTTGTACTACGGGGTAATAACGGTAACAGAAGTTTATCCCGGTAACGGCGTTTTTTTTCTCCGCCAGCTTCGCCAGTTCAGAGGACTCTTTTGCCGAGAGGGCGAGCGGCTTTTCGGAAAAGACCTGCTTTCCGGCTTCCAGCGCCCGCTTGTTGATTTCATAGTGCAGGTTGTTCGGCGTGCAGTTATGTATTACATCAATTGTACCATCAGCCAGTACTTCCTCGGCATCTCTGTATATCTTATCCGCGCCGAAACGCCTTGCCGCTTCGGAAGCAAGCGCCTTGTTTTTATCTGCTATGCCCGCGAGTATGACGCTGGGCAGGCGCATCAGCTGTTCGCAGTGAACGTTTCCGATATACCCTGTGCCTATAACCGCAACTCTGAATTTTTTCATTTTCCCCCCATCAGGCTTTCTATTATGTAGCGGTCAAGTTCCTCGTAGTCGCGTTCCTTAATCATCTTATCCATTCTTGAATCGTCAATGCTTCTGCTTACTTTCAGTAACCGCAAGAATATATCCCTGCTGTTAGTCAAATGTTTAAATGCCGGAGTTTTCTGGGTGCGCATCGCCTTTACATCAAGCCCCACCCATTCGCCATTCTTCCCGTAATCATATTTATCAAGAATCCTGACCTGGTTAAATGCCCGGCGCAGGTCTACCGAACCGAATGTTTTATCCTGGTCAAACTTAAGGCCATTCTGGTCGTTGAGATGTACCGTCCAGAGTTTGCCGAAAGCGAGTGCAAAACCCATTTCGTCCGACGGGTCAAGTCCCGCAAGAATTGCATGCGCGCTTTCAATGTTTACGCCAACCCTGTCAGGATAGCAGGTTAGAAGTGAAAGAGCTATGGCATGCCCTGTTGTCGGGATGTATGTATGATCCATGGGTTCGTTGGGCTTTGGTTCAACGGCAATCCGTATTTTACTGTCATATTCCAGCATTTTGTTCACAGCTTCCGCTATTCTCTCAACCGCCAATTTGCTATCCTTGGATTCGCGTATATACGTCCCTTCCCTGGCAAGCCAGAGAACTATGAGCTTTGTTCCGAGTTCGTTTGCGATGTCTATTGTCCTCATGCTTCTGTCCAGCGCATATCTGCGGCAGGCGGGATTGTTAGACGTGTATCCTCCGTCTATCGTCCTCGGGTCTTCCCACATTCTCGGGGCCACGAATTCGGCTTTGAGTCCTTCGTCCTTCAACATCTTTGCTACCGCCCGCGCCTTTTTGACTATCTGCTCTGCAGTAAGATTGTTCATGTCGGGCACGGCGTCGTCATCATGAAACTGCACTGCTCCGAAGCCGAGTTTCCTGTATACACCCAGCTTTTTTGCGAAAGCTATTGAATTGCGCACCGTCGGACCGAACGGGTCCGCCCCTTCATGAATGTTCCATGGACCGAAAGAAAAACGATATGTGCCTGCCATATATGCCTCCTTGCCGTACTTTTTGAGAATGTTATTACGAAACTTCAAAGCTTGTCAAATTCATGTTGTTAGTACTATTTGAAAAAAACTGCAAAACCTGCTATTCTTTTTTAAAGGAGGTGATTGCAAATGTCAGACTGTTTTTATCATACGGGAAGACCTTCAGTCGCACGTTGCAAACAATGCGGAAGGCCGCTTTGCGGGGAGTGCCGCATCGTAGGGGCGGGAGGTATTTTTTGCAGTCAGAAGTGCCTTGATTCATTTTCTGTTTTTGCACAGCGCGCTGAAGAGATTGAAGCAAAACGGACTAAACCATCAGGCCTAAAATCCCTCATAAAGCTTATCATCTTCCTTGCTGTTTTATTTATACTGTTTATGGTGATTAAGAAGTTTTTATGATTTAACTGGAAGAGGATTCGTTTTTATGACAGATGAAAGAAGGGCCGCAGGCCTTAACGGTATATCCATAAGGACCGGCCCTGTTATATACTGGATGAGCAGGGACCAGAGAGCAGGGGATAACTGGGCGTTGCTTTATGCGCAGGATGCGGCGATAAAGATGAAACAGCCGCTGGCGGTTGTTTTCACTCTTGCAGAGTCTTTCCTCGGAGCGGAGAAAGGGCAATATTCATTTATGATGGAAGGGCTTGCTTTACTTGAAATGCGACTCAAAAAGCTACGCATACCGTTTTTTATCATCCCGGGCAATCCTTCCGATGAAATATTGAGATTTACAAGGAAAAACAAGGCCGGGGCGCTTATCACCGATTTTTCTCCCCTTAAGATATACAGGGAGTGGAAGAACAAGGCTTCCGGCAGAATCAAAACAGCTTTTATTGAGATAGACAGCCATAACATAGTTCCGTGCCGTCTGGCTTCCGAAAAACAGGAGTTTTCCGCCAGGACTTTAAGGCCTAAGATACACCGGCTTCTGCCCGTGTTCTTAACCCCTGTGCCCGCCGTAAAGCGGCATCCGTTTCCGTGGCCGCTAAAGACAGGCAGGAACGATTTTAATATGCTGTATAAAACGCTTAAGATTGATAAATCGGCTGGGGAATTAACATGGTTTAAGCCAGGGGAAGAAGAAGCTGCAAAGATTCTCAAGAATTTTATAAAAAGAAAACTGGCCAGTTATGCCGTTGACAGAAACAATGCGGAAAAAGACGGGCAGTCAAATCTTTCCCCGTACATTCATTTCGGCCAGATTTCGGCTCAAAAAATAGCCGTTGAGGTTGAGAGAGCGGGAATGGATATGGAATCAACCGCATCTTTCATTGAAGAGCTCATAGTTCGCAGGGAACTTGCCGAAAACTTCTGTTTTTATAACAGCCGTTACGATTCTTTTGACGGTTTTCCCGAATGGGCGAAGAAAACGCTTAACGAACATAGAAGAGACATAAGGGAATATATATATTCTGAAAAACAGTTTGAAAATGCCGAAACCCACGACGTTTTGTGGAATGCGGCGCAGAGTGAGATGGTAGAAAAGGGAAAGATGCACGGATATATGAGGATGTACTGGGCGAAAAAGATTCTGGAGTGGAGCAGAACTCCGGAAGATGCTTTTGCCACTGCCGTACGGCTTAATGACAGGTATGAACTTGACGGCCGCGATCCCAACGGTTATGCCGGCATTTCATGGTCAATGGGAGGCCTTCATGACAGGCCGTGGTTTAAAAGGCCGGTGTTCGGCTCGGTAAGATACATGGGCATTAAAGGAATGAGTGCAAAATTCAATGCGGATAGTTATATTGAACGAAACCGGTATTAAAGGGTAAAATTACAAACAAAGAGTGAGGAGAAATTCATGGGAAGGATGTCAAGAAGGGATGGAAAATTCAAGATTGGAGATGGCGGCAGTATTGATGATAATATAAAGCGGCTG
>CAZAMK010000052.1:1523-7845 GCA_964486345.1 uncultured bacterium | reverse complement strand
GATAACCGTCGACCACTATGAAGGGCTTACAGTTGATTACTGCAGGAAGAAGGGCTTTGAGGTTTATGACGGCCCTCTGCCGGAACTAAACCTGCCGAAAAACTCTTTTGACCTCATCACAATGCTTGACGTAATCGCACATCTTAAAGAACCTGCCGCCTACGTTGAAACTTGCGGGAGATTGCTGAAACCCGGCGGCTGTCTTGTGATAAAAACTCCGAATCATCCAAAATTTCTTTTTTACATTGCACGGCTTCTGTCCTTTACGGGTAAGAGCCGCGCTTTGCTTCATGTGCCGGCACAGATTTTCCACTTCAATGAAAATTCCCTCAAAGCGATGTGCTCCGCCGGCGGTTTTAAGTTACTGAAGATTAACATGATGGAGGATTTCTCCTCTTTGCGCAGAAGAGGCTTTATTCATATAATGTTAAAGTGCGCCGGAGCGGATAAAAGCCTGGCGTCTTTCTGGAGAAAAGAATGAAATTATCCGTGATAATGCCTGTATACAACGAGAAAGTGACGCTTCTGGAAATTATTCAGAAGGTGCAGGCAGTGCCCGTGGAGAAGGAGATAGTTATTGTGGATGATGGGAGTACCGACGGCACGCGAGAGATTTTGAAGCAAGTGAAGAGTGGTAACATCAATTTTCCCTCCCCCTTGCATAGTCCGCCTACGCTTTGTGGCGGAAGGGGGGAGGATAATGGTGGGGGTGAGAAGGGGGATATAAAAATTATCCTCAAAGAGAAGAACGAAGGCAAGGGTTCCGCTATCAGGGAAGGGCTGAAAAACGCAACAGGGGATGTAGTGGTCATACAGGATGCGGATATGGAATACGACCCTATGGACTGGCTTAAGATGCTAGAGGTTATGGAAGAAAAGAATGCGGCCGCCGTATACGGCTCAAGGTTTCTCTGCAAAGATAACGAATTCCCATTTTTGAGCAGGATTGCAAACAGGTTTCTTACCCTGCTTACAAACATGCTGTTCTCTGCGAAAACCACGGATATGGAAACCTGTTACAAGTTATGCTCAAGGGAGCTTCTCCTTTCCCTTAACTTGAGAACAAACTCCTTTGAAATTGAGCCGGAGATTACATGCAAAATACTCAAAAACGGGTGCAGGATAGAGGAAGTTCCCGTTTCTTATAAGCCGAGAAATAAAATCGCAGGCAAGAAAATCGGTTGGAATGATGGCTTCAAGGCAATTCACTATATTGTAAAATACAGGTTTGTATCATGACTGAAAACAAAAATTCCTTAAAAATTACGGGGTTATCCGCTGGAATAAACAGAAAAAGTTTTTTAATAGTCAATCTGATACTCCTTGCCGTAAACCTCGCGGTATTTGCAGTTGTCGCATCCCATCCCGAAAGGATAGCTCCTGCCGACGAATATTCCACCATAGCGCAGGGCATTGCTTTTTCGGGTAAATATATCAGGTTTCCGGTTCCTTACCCTGAAGGAGAGTCGTACAATACTTTCGGACGGTGGGTTGCAGGAAGTCCTGAACCTGACAGCGTAAGAATGCCCGGATATCCTGTATTCCTTGCAGTTTTCTATAAAATTTTCGGATACGAGAAGATTTTGCCTGTAATTGCCCAGATTTTTATAAGGATGGCAACGATAAATCTAGTCTTGTTAATGTTTGCTCCTATCTTTACTCCCGGAATGGCAGTATTTTTTGGTGCGGTTAATGCCCTTGATATGTCCTCTTTAACACATACATTTGTTCTTTCTTCCGAAATTTTCTTTGCATTTTTTCTTATTGCCTCGCTGATTTTCTACAGGAAGTTTTCTGCGGCGGGGAACAAGGGGCATCTCTTCGTTTCGTTTTTTCTGTCCGGCATCGCCGTTCTGGTCAGGGCGGTAGCGGTTTTCTTTCCGTTTATCTTGCTGGCGGCCGCAGTATTGAAGGAGAAGAAGAATGCTTTGAGGATATGCGCGGGATTTATCCTCGCCCTTTCTATGACTGTGGGTCCGTGGGTTTACAGGAATTATAAAGTATTTCAAATCCCGAGATTAACATCTATAACAGGATTTTGTTTGTTTTACTATAATGCGGCATATACCTACATTGAGGAAAATCCCGGAACAAGTGAATACGAAGCGCAAAATGCGATGGAGAGAAAATTTGCTTATGTGATAGAGTCGGAAGAATTCCAAAGAAGAAACAGTTTTGAAAAATCCGTGATACTGGGAAGGTTGGGTAGAGAGTATGTTATGGACCGGAAGTTGAGTTATTTGAAGGCTCATTTTAAGGGTTCAATTCTTTCCTTACCGCAGAGTTCAGGTAGAATCATGATGCTTTTCACAGGCAAATCGCTGGGAACCGGAATATTGAGCAGGGCAATATTTAAGAAAAAGACTGAAACACTCAGTATTTTTCCTTCGGCTGTTTTTGTCTTCTATAATCTCTTTTTATTTTACTTGTACTTCACGGCTATTAAAGGATTTTTTCACTTGCTCAAAATATATAGAGGAAACAATAATTTTAACTGGGTAGTTTTTTGCATAATAGGATATTTTATAATTTTACCCGGTACCAGCGGATTTACTTCTCTTGAGCGTTTTCGGGTACCAGTGATGCCTTTGATATTGTTTTTCAGCAGCTACGGTTTATTCGGGAGGAAGGGAGAAGGAAAATGAAATTATCTGTGATAATTCCAGTTTTTAACGAGATAAACACAATTTTGGAGATAATAAAGAGAGTTCAGAATACGCCTTTTGAAAAAGAAATAATAGTTGTAGACGACGGAAGTACCGACGGCACGCAGGAAGTGTTAAAACAAGTGAAGAGTGGCAAGTGGTTAGTAGATAGTGAGAAACAAGAAGAGATTTTAAAGCAAGTAAACTCTCCCTCTATTCTGTGGGGAGAGGGCGTGGGTGAGGGGGCTATAAAGATAATCCTCAAAGAGAAAAACGAGGGCAAGGGTTCCGCCATCAGGGAAGGATTGAAATCTGTTACGGGCGATATAGTCATTATTCAGGATGCAGATTTGGAGTATTATCCGGATGAGTACAGATTGCTTATCCAGAAGATAGTTGAAGGTAAGGCTGATGTAGTTTATGGAAGCCGTTTTATCGGCACACACAGGGTTTTTTATTTATATCATTATTTAGGCAACAGAATCCTTAATTCAATTGTAAATATCTTTTTGAATACATGTTTAACCGACTTGATGACAGGATATAAAGTTTTCCGCCGCTCGGTTTTTGATAATATAAGACTTGAATCAAATGGCTTTGAATTTGAAGTTGAAATTACAGTAGAGGTTTTCAAGCAAAAATACCGTGTTTATGAAGTGCCTGTTTCATATGCGGGCAGGACGTATGATGAAGGAAAGAAAATACGATGGACTGATTTTTTCAAGTGCCTGTTCTGGTTATTCAAGGCAAATTACAGAAGAATTGAAGCCGGTAAAGACACTTTGCTGAAAATGAGATTAATGGATAAAAATAACGAGTGGACATACAGAAAAATTGAGCCGTTTATAGGCAATACAATTCTTGAATTAGGCTCTGGGATGGGAACGATTTCAAAATTTCTTGTAAAATATGGACGCAAAGTTTTTTTAACCGACATTAACTTTGAATATGTGGAGTACCTGAAGGGCAGGTTTATCGGTAATTCTGAAGTTGATGTGTATCGCAGAGATATAGAAAAAGATGAAATGACTTTTGGCAAGACACAATTTGATACCGTTATTGCGATTAATATTTTAGAACATATAAAAGATGATGAAAAGGTAATGAGGAATGTCCGTGCTCTGCTTTCCCGCAAGGGAAGGTTTATTATCGTTGTCCCGGCTCATAAAGCATTGATGAGCGAATTTGATAAACTGCTTGAACATCAGAGGCGGTATGAAAAAGATGATTTGAAGAACAAGCTGGAACTGGCGGGCTTTAAAATTTGTCATATGGAATTTATGAATTTCATGAGCGCCATCGGGTGGTTTTTTGAATTCAAGATTTTGCATAAAAAGGCAATGCTGAAACATACCCTTGTTCTCGCAGATAAAATTGTGATTCCGCTTGTTAAACTATTGGAAAAAGGAATCCAATTTCCGTTTGGGCTTTCATTGTTTGTTGTCACTGAGCCAACAGAAGAAAACGTATCTTAATTTATATTATTAAGATAGAAAATTGCAAATGAGCAGTTCAGGGCGCCGGTGATGCCGTTGATATTATTCTTCAGCAGTTACGGTTTATTCGGGAGGAAGGGTGAAAAAAAAGATAGTGGTTGTGATGCCTGCTTACAATGCGGAAGAGACGCTTGAAAAGACAGTCAGCGAGATACCGGAAGGTACGGTTGACGAGGTTATACTTGTTGATGACAACAGCAGGGATAAAACAGTTGATATTGCCATGCGTCTCGGGCTGAAGGTGTACAACCATGAAAAGAACAAGGGATACGGGGGTAATCAGAAGACCTGTTATAAACTCGCCATGGAATCCGGAGCCGATTACATCATCATGGTCCACCCTGATTACCAGTACGATGCAAGAGTAATTCCGCACGCCGTGGCATTTCTTGAGCTCGGTATATGCGACGTTGTCCTTGGAAACAGGATAAGAACGAGGAAGGAGGCGCTTAACTGCGGGATGCCTCTCTACAAGTATATTGCGAACAGGTTTCTGACCGTTGTTGAAAACTTTGCGACTGGGCAGAATCTCGGGGAATGGCACAGCGGCTTCAGGGCATACAGGAGAGAAGTCCTGGAAACGATTCCTTACGAGAACAATTCCAACGATTTCGTTTTTGACACAGAGTTTCTCGTGCAGGCGGTGGCGTTCGGTTTCAAGATTGGGGATGTTCCCATCCCTGTCAGGTATTTCAGTGAGGCGTCGTCAATTAATTTTTTCAGGAGCGTTAGATACGGGCTATCGTCCCTGTCGGCTCTTGCTAAATATGCCGTTTTCCTTTCAGGGATAAATCAGCCCGCAATCTTCAGGCCGAAAAATGGAAAATAGGGAAAAGAACAGAAATCTTCTGCCGGTGTTTTTCATCCTGCTTTTCGTCCTGATAAAGTTTTTTTCCTCATCCCCCTGGTTTTTTATCTCCATGGACGAGGGCAAGTATCTCAAGCTTGCGCAAAATCTCCCTTCGTACGTTCTTTTCAATAATAACTTTTACATAAGCCATCCGCCGTTTTATCCTATAATGTTAAAAATTTTAGGGTTTGCCATGCCGGACCATATAGCGGGGCTGTTGGTGTCACAGCTTTCCGCAATAGGCTTTATACTGCTGGCCGTTGTTCTTCTGCGGCGGCTCAAAACAAAGGAGTCCGTCATATATGCGGCTATGGCATTCCTTTCCGTTTCGCACCTGCTTTATTACTGGACGAATATGATATACAAGGAGGTTTTTTTCACTTTCCTTGCATACCTGTTTATCTTCACCTTCGCGGCTTCGCTTATGAATGGCGGGAAGAGATTTGCGGTTGCGGCTTCGGTAACCGGCTTTTTTCTCGGAGTTACCTCCGATCTTGCAATTTTTCTTTTTCCGGTTGCCGCCTGCATTATTTTGTTCTATGGAAGGGAGCATTTAAGACAGAAGAAATACGGGGTTCTTTTGCTCCCCTCGTTATTTATGGCGGCAGGATACGGAATCTGGATTATCGGCAGGTGGTGGATTTACGCAAACAATATCTATTATCCGGCAGGTGTTGACGGGCTGATAGAGAAAGTTGCGGATTATCGGCTTTTGCATCTTCTCACGCCCAGAAGTTTCCGCTGGACAAAAGAGCTTACGGGAGCCGGACTCTCGCTGAATCCTGAACATTACATTAAATACATTGGCGCTTTTTTTAATCTTCTGCCGCCATTCCATATTTCTTCCTCATCCGTCGGGAAAAAAGACGCCTTGCTTTTCATAATCATATATCTGCCTCTGGCGGCTTTTCTGTTTTCAGGCATTATTTCTTCTCTGAAGGCAAAAGACAGGGCGGGTTATTTGATGCTTGCTATTATGCTTTCTTTTTTCGCTTCAATAGTCTTTGGGATAAGCGACCCGCGTTTTTCACTGCCCGCGCTTTTGCCGGCCGGCTATTTTATCGGAACCGGTATGATGAGAAACAGAAAAATCGCTGGAGTTTTGAGTTTTCTGCTTGCCGTTTTTCTCGGGGGAGTTACCGTTTTTTGGCTGTGGACGAATCCCTGTTTTTTCGGCTCCCTCGCAAAGGTCACGGAACTGCAGAAAACGGGGGAATTTATAAGTACTCTCCCAAAGGACGGCGTTATGGCGCAGTTCGGATATCCTCCCGAGATAGCCTATCTGACGGACAAGCGTGTGATGTGCCTTCCCCTGCGGGTAAAAGATTTTG
>CAZAMK010000052.1:0-1513 GCA_964486345.1 uncultured bacterium | reverse complement strand
CAGATAGAAATGTACGGCGTCAGCTATGTCGTATGCGGAGCTGATGAGGCATATAACGCCGAAGTCATAAAATACATAAAAAGCGGTACGGACAGGTTTGTAAAGATAAAAACTGTTAAGGAGGAATATTCTCCCGTAAACAAAAAGGAAGAGATTTATGTCTTTGAAATCAAGAGATAAGATTCTGCTTGCGGCGGTTATCCTTGCCGGGACATTTTTGAGGTTTTTCCGCATCGCGTCAAAAAGTTTCTGGTGCGACGAGTTTCTGGCAATATCTTTGAGCAGGCTGAACTTTTCCGATATGCTCGGATGGGTAATAAGAAATGATGCACATCCTCCATTGTTTTACTCAATTGTCAGTTTTATCTTCAGGTTCACGCAGAGTGAAGCCGGACTGCGCATTCTGCCCGCAGTCTTCGGCGCGGGCGCAATAGTTCTGTTTTACCTGCTGTTGAAGCAGGTGAGGCCTAAAGATTATTTCCTGCCGCTTTGCCTCTTTGCTTTTTCCCCCGCGGCGGTTTTATGGTCGCAGACGGTCAAGTCTTACAGTATGCTGACCTTCTTTTCACTGCTTTCACTGCTGATGTTTTTCAGTTTCGGAAAGACGCGAAAGATTGTTTATGCCGCAGGGTGGGTCCTTTCCGCTTTGATTGCGGTCTACCTGCATAATTACGGGGCGGTAATTCTTTTTGCGCAGGTTGTTACGGTTTTTCTCCGCAGGAAGGAATTCCCCCCGAAGATTTTTTTGCTTCCGGTTCTTATTATTTTGCTCGGATACCTTCCTTATCTTGCGGGGCCTGTTTTTTCCCAGCTTGCTTTTGTGAAAGGGGCGGCGCACACAGTTACAAATCCTTTCTTAAGGACGGCGTATGCTTTTTACTATTTCATCTTCGGAGAAACGCTTTCCCCTCTGAATTTTCCGTTAGTTCTGCCGGGGCTTGTGCTTTTCGCAGGTTTTTTCCTGACGGGCCTTTTTTCAAAAAGGGATTCTTTGCAGGTTTTTTCAACGGTGGTTTTTATCACTGCCGTCGCAATGATTTTTGCCGTGAAGGCGACTATACCCCAGAATCTAATCCACCTTCAGCCGTTCTTTTTTGCCATGGTTGCGTCCGGAATAGCAGGTATCTCTAAGAAGTGGAAAAAGGTATCTTCTTCAATCCTTGCGGTATTGTTTCTCCTGCCGTCCCTTTATTTTTACTATGCGGGAAAAGCTTATGAATATCACGATGCGGGACGGCTTATTCCATACCGGCAGGTAACCCGGCTGATACAGGCCGGGGAGAGAGAAGGAGAGGTTGTCATAATCACGGAGCAGAAAGACAAGCGGTTCTCGGAGTTTTTTGAGCCGTACAGCCCGTGGGACTGGTATTACAAGGGAGGATTGCCCGTTGTTGAAGTGAGTACTGCGACCGTTGCGGTTCCCGTGGAAGGACTTGAGCATTTACTCGGGAAGTATAACGGCTTCTGGCTCATTCTCAACTACGGATTGGCGCCACACCACTGGAACGATGAG
>CAZAMK010000051.1:0-7961 GCA_964486345.1 uncultured bacterium | reverse complement strand
TGAATGAAATAGGTCGTTGTTCTTGACGCTTCAAATACATTTTATACCGTAACCGGATGTGCCTAAAGGGGATAGTCATGAATATATCATGGAAAATGGATCAGGGTAAATTTTTGTTCACATCGGGCCAGAAAAAAAGCACGGTGGCTACCGCGGAACAGGAACTGATTTTTAACGGCTGCGATTATTCTCAAGACCTTGCTGTCGGTAAGAAAGGATGTCTCTTTTTTGAGAACGACGATATAAGTTGCAGGATTGACAATAAAGAGGATCGCCAGGCTGGAATTTTGTGTCAAACAATCAGGATAAAAGCGAAGAAAGAAGGAATTCTGAAGAGCCGGTATGTTGCCGCATTATCATGTTCTCAAAAAAGCGGAAAGGTTTTTGTGCCGCAGTTTTGGCCGTATATCGGCAACGCCAAAAGACTTAAGCAAATAGATACGTATTATCCCCATCATACCTGGGCAGAAGGATACAAAGAGGGTGTAAGAACTCCGGCTATCTGCGTCTGGGATAAAGGATGCAACGTCACCGTGGCATTGCTTGGACCTCATCCGACGCATTTTGTCATAGAAAAATGCCGGGAAGGTCTGCGGTTCGTTGTTTGCCTGGACCGGCCAAAAATTGGGCCGGACGGATACGATGCAAACCCAACCCTTGCCCGCGGTGAAGAATTGACAACCCAGATCTATTGGGATATCTGCGATGGAAACTGGCAGAACGGAATGAAACGGTGGATGGGTTATAATATGGCCAACATCGTAAAGGATGACGATATTCCGCCCGCGTGGACCAATAACGTAAAGATGCTTTGGTGCAAGTGGGACCGGATAAACAAACGCGATATAGATGAAATTGCAGATCTGGGATTGGAGATGGTGGAAGTCCATCCGTTTACCGAACCGGAGCCTGATATTATAACCTATGCACACCAGAAAGGACTCAAGATACTGCTTGAACACATGCTTCTTTGTTATTATGAACCCGTGCGCATAGATCACTTGAATTTGCAACCCGGTTCAGATGATTTGCGGATAGACAAGGCAAACCTTGAAATGGCGGATAAACATCCGGATTGGTGTGCCCTGAATGAGGATGGGAGCAGACATATCTGCGGCTATATCTATATGTGCCCGAATGTGGAAGCGTTCCGGCAGGCGAAAGTAAAAGAAGCTGTGGAGGCGATTAAGAAAGGCTATGATGGTATCCGGTATGACAACGCGCTGGTCCTGAACTGCTTTTCCAAAAAACATAAACATACGATGACATACGCACACGCCGCATCCAAAATGTTGAGGGAAATAAGACAGGCTGTAAGGCAGGTGAACCCGGAAGCCATAATTTTTGCTAACAACGCCGGTCCGGACCTCTATTCTGTGCTTGATATGCACATGTATGAGAGCGGCCTGAGCAGTGAAAGTTTCCTTTACGAAGAAGCCGGAAAAGGAAAGATGAAAGGTTCCAGTTACATCGGGGCCCATAACCGGATGATGACCGCGAAGGTTCTCTGGGAATTTACCGGGAAGAGATATTGTATTCACGATTTCCCCGTGCAACTTGAAAAAAAAGAAACGGCTTTCTGGAGGTCATGTATCTTCTCTGTGATGCACGACGGGATATGTAGTTTCGGAGGCGGAGTGGAACATATTGAAGGTTCCAGGCTCCCGGAATACAGGATTGCGAGTGCTCTGCTGAAAAGTATCAAAGAACCTCTTACGGAAATTATAAATGACAAAAACATTGCCTATCGTCTGTATGCTCCCGGGACAATACTTATCCTGGAAACCGATGGAAAAAAATGGAGCGGGATGATAAAAAGATTGAATTTGCCGGTAGAAATGGAGCAGAAGTATAATCTATATTCACTTTCCAACCAAAAAGTCTATCATACCGCCAAGGGGAAAGATTTCCGGAAGGGAATCAGGCTGGAAATTGCGGCTGATGGTTATGATGTCCTTCAACTCCGGAAGATTATCTGATATTTCTCCGGAAACGTTTGCTGGCACCGTTACTATCGCCATAGGTAATTTTTCTCCAGCATACCTTCGGCCACCTGATATCCCCGGCTTTCCTTTATCCAGCAGGGAGACTCCACCTCTTTATTTCCGGCATGCCAGAGCTAATGTCCCCTTTCCGTACGATTTCTTTTGGGTCCAGAATGAATGGTTCAGTTTAAGGAGAGCGGTCACTATGAAACTCTGCTACCCGGAGGGATATCCCTGTCTGTGGTAAGCACTGAAAACTTGTTATCGTTCAACACAGCCAGAACCATCCCTTTGCTCTCAACGCCCCTTATGACCTTGGGCTCAAGATTGGCAAGAATAACAACGTTCTTGCCGATAAGCTCTTCCCTTTTGTACCACAATTTTATTCCGGCAATTACCTTCCTCGTCTCTTCTCCGATATCCACGGTAAGAAGATAAAGCTTGTCAGCCCCAGCAACTTCCTCAACCTCCAGAACCTTGCCTATTTTTATCTCCATCTCTTTGAACTGTTCAAAACTGACCATTTCTGCCTCCTTATTTTCTTACGGGGATTTTGATAAGAAACTTCGTTCCCTTGTTCACTACGGATTTCACCTCAATCGTCCCGCCGTGCTCCCTCACCACCTTTTGCACTATTGCCAGTCCGAACCCTGTTCCTTTTGAACCTTTTGTGGAATAAAAAACGTCAAATATCTTGCCAAGATTTTCTTCGGGGATGCCGCATCCGTTATCCTCTACCCAAAGAATTACATTTTTCCTGTCGGCGGATAATTTTGTGCCTGTCTTTACTACGCCTGCTTTCCCTTTTACCGCATCAATGGCGTTATTCAAAAGGTTTCCTATCATCCGCTCAATCCTCAAGGGGTCCGCCTCAATCTCCTTTACTCTTCCGTCAAAGTTCTCTATCAACTTTATTTTCCTGTCCCTGATGTCTTCTCTCTTGATATCCAGGAAGTCTTTTATCAATTTGTTCAAATTCACGGAGCTCAAAGATATCTCTCTGTCTTTTGAATAATCAACCATGGAAAGAACAAGCTCTTTCATCCTTTCGTATCCGTTCTTGGTGGCTTTGATTCCTTCCGTCAGCATCTTAAAATCTTCCATGCATTCGGATGACAATTTGCACTTACTGCAAAGACATCTATCCTGCAATTTCGGAGCGTCGTTCTTACCGAGAGCAATATCCATTATGGCAATGCCGCTTTCAAGGCTGGTGAGGATGTTTTTTATATCGTGGGAAAGCCCGCCTATTGTCTCTCCTATCGCCGCAAGCCGTTTATTTTTAATCATGCTGTTTACCAGCTTTATGTTGCTCATGGAGAAGCTTACAACGGTGGCGCCCGCTATAACGAGCGTTATATCTTTTGAGCTCAAACTGCTTTTGCCCCTTCTGCCCACTACAACCGTACCGAATTTATCCCTCGTAGTCCTCAAAGGAGCGGTAAGAACAGAAAAACTTTTCCCGCCTACTTTCCTGTTATTGAATATTGAACTTTCACCCTTGTTGAAACATTCCATGGCAATATCTTTCACTCCGGCAGGATTAAACTCTTCTATTGAAGGATAGTGGTATGCAAGCTGGAAGGAAGTCTTATCCCCGCCGCATAAAAAAACCTCAATGAACCCGGGCTTTAGAAATTCCTTAACCCTTTCGGCAAGTATGCTCACAAGCGTAACTTCATTCTCAACCTGCGCCATCTTTTCGGAAAGATGCTGCATAAATAACATCTCGCTGAAGAAGGCGAATATGCCCTGCTCCACATCCTTCATCTCGTCAAGCAGAACGCTGACAAATCCGTCAATCTCTACGTCTTCCTTTCTGCCCGGAACTTTTTCCTCAACCTTTTTCATCACAAAGTTGAAAACGTCAATAAGACCGGTTACCGGCTTCACTATCGTTTCAACCGTATCCTTAAAACCGGATACTGGTTTCACCACCGGCTTTACAATGGTCTCAACCGTGTCTTTCACAGTTTCTTTAATGTTTCTCTTCTTTCCGGATTTCCGCATAAATCCTCCGTATCAATCTTTCCGTTATCCGCACAACTCAAAGTCATTCCTAACCTGTCCATCTCTGCGTACCTGCCGCCGGCTTCTTCTATTATGATTTTACCCGCCGCCGTATCCCACGGCTGAAGCCCTACCTCCAGAAAAAGGTCTATACGTCCCGCCGCCACGTAACAAAGGTCTAACGCCGCAGACCCCATGGTCCGGATTTTTTTTACCTTCAGGGCAATGGATTTAAGAACGGCTATGCCCGATTCAATCTCTTTTTCTCCCTTCATCAGCCCGAAACAAATGACGGCATCCTTCAAACCGACTGTTGCGCTTGTTTTTATGCTTTTTCCATTAAGAAACGCCCCTCTGCCCTTCTTGCCGGTGAACGTCTCCCTCCTGAAAAAGTCATAAACAACGCCAAATTCATTTTCAACACCGTCTCTGCACGCAATTGAAACACAGCAGTGCGGAATGCCCCTTGAATAATTGACCGTTCCGTCAAGCGGGTCAATTACCCAGAGATATCCAGAACGACTTTTCTTTGCTACCCGTTCTTCGGATATATACCCGTCTTCCGGAAAGTCTCTTTCAATACCGCTTATTATTATCTCTTCGCTCTCCCTGTCCTGTTTCAATTTGACGTCATAGGCGAATATCTGCGCCACTTCCGGATTATCCCTGCTGTCCATTAAAAAAGCGCCTGCCTTTTCCGCCAGTTCAAGAGCAAGTTCATATCTTCCGTCCATAATATATCTTACCTCAAAAAAAAGACGGAGGCATCCCCTCCGCCGGCAAATTCGTTCAGCTGACAAATAATGTAGCGGTGCGATTCATCGCAAGGTATCTTTAAAATCCTAAGTTTTACCCGGAATCCGAAACCCGTATCCCGTGTTTTAAAGTGGGCGGTACAGGAATCGAACCTGTGACCCCTTGCGTGTGAAGCAAGTGCTCTAACCGCTGAGCCAACCGCCCTTTTTAAAACAGCGTAGAGCGTTCAGCGTATAGTTAAAAGCTTTTAGTCTTTCCGCCTTTCCTATACGCTCTACGCTATACGCCGCCTTTATTTTTTCCCACGCTTTATTATACCATTTTCCGTGATGAAACCCTTAATAAGTCCTGCGGGCGTTATATCAAAAGCGGGGTTATAAACCGGAGCATCCTTCGGAGACAAACACACCCCTCTTATCTTCCTGACCTCGTCCGCATCCCTCTCTTCTACAACTATGCTCTTCCCATTTTTCACGCAGGGATCAAAGGTGGAAAAAGGCGCCGCAACGAAAAAATCAATCTTATGGTAATGCGCCAGCACAGCCAGCGAATAGGTCCCTATCTTATTTGCGGTATCGCCGTTAGCCGCTATCCTGTCCGCCCCTGTAATTACCATGTCAATTTTCCCTTTCTGCATAAGATAACCTGCCATGTTATCGCATATCAGGGTGTACGGGATACCCGCCTTCTTCAATTCCCATGCTGTAAGCCGAGCACCCTGCAAAACAGGCCTGGTCTCATCAACAAAAACATGGAACTTCTTTCCCTTGCTTTTTGCGATGAAAAAAACGGAGAGCGCCGTACCGAACCCCGAAGTTGCAAGCGCTCCGGCATTGCAGTGGGTAATTATATTCATGCCGTTTTTTATCAGGTCAGCGCCGTTCACCCCGATTTTATAACAGCATTTTAAGTCTTCTTTGTATATTGCGTCCGCTTCCTCAACCAGCTTCTTTTTCAACTCCGCCACAGATACACCGCCCGCTTCTCCCAAAACCCTTTCCATGCGGTCAAGCGCAAAAAACAGGTTATATGCGGTAGGCCTGGAGGTTGCAAGATACTTTATATCTCTCTCAACCGCCTTTACAAAGGTTTTAATCTCTCCGGTTTTTGCTTTTAAGGCGGAAAGAGCTATTCCGTAAGCCGCCACGCACCCTATCGCAGGCGCCCCCCTGATACTTAAATTCCTTATGGCAGACCACACATCCCTGATATTCTTAAGTTCAACCGTCTTCTCCTTATCAGGCAGTAACCTCTGGTCTATTATGTACAGCCTGTCCTTCTCCCACCACACCGTCCTTATTATCGGCTTTATTTTCATATTTGGTTACTCTGTTTCTTCTTCATTAAAAAAGCGGGCAAGTAAATCTTCGTCTATGCCCGCCATTTCCATCAGTTCTTTCTTGTCTCCAAAATAATGTTCCATTACCAACGAAAAAAAATATTTTATATTCTCCCTCTCTCTGATTGTTAATTTTTGCGGTTGTTTCACCATTGCAAAATTATTATCTCTTTTTCCCGGAATTGAATTTAACGAGATTATCCCAAAGAATATTTCCCTTTTTATCGCAGTAACCATTGGCAAATTCAATGGTAAATTTATTTATCACTCTGGAATACTCCTTTAAAAAACCCTCGTTTTTCCTCTTTGCTTCATGACCCAAAGGTTCTATGATTTTCAAATAAAGATTTTCATCTCCCGAGATAAACTCCCAAAATCTCTGCCCGCATAATTTTAAATAATCACCTTTATCAAAATTGTCATCTTTCCCATAACAACAGCCATTTACTGCAATTATATTAACTTTCATTGAATTTGTTCTAAGAATTTTCTGAGCCTTTCTGAAATTGTCTTTCATTCTGCCGATTTGTTGGCTATTTCCCCAATTAGGTCCGGATTTAACAGTCACGACATATTTGATATTCTCTTTCTCAAACTCAAGATCTATACCTTCCGCAGATGATTTTCTTCCTCCGTAAAATTTGCTGCATATAAAAATTGCCAATTCTTCAAGAAATCCTCCAAAAATTCCCTCTTCCTGCGAAGATAGATGTGCATCCAGCAGAGATTTAACAAGGTCCTGGGCAGTATTAATATTTTTTGCCTTGAAAAGATAAGGGTTCTTCCTTTTCAGTATGTCATTGAGTTTCAAGCTTAATAAATTTTCCAATCGCTTTTTGTGGAATTTCTTAATATTGGGTTCAATGAACATTATAATTTCTTTTTGTATTTTATTTTCCATACTTTCCTCTTTTGCCCATCAAAGAATATTCAACCATTTCCACCTGTTTTTTAGCCATCTCTGTATAATCCGCTACAATATCAATTCCTACAGAATTCCTTTTTAATTCATGCGCTACTTCACATGTAGTTCCTGAACCTAAAAAAGGATCCAATACCCAGTCATACTCTTTTGTAAATAACTTGATAAACCATTCAGGGAGAGATGCCGGAAAAACTGCGCTATGCTTTTTATTAGAAGTTTCTGTGGCAAAAGACAGTACGTTTGAAGGATAAGATTTGGTCCGGCCAATCCAATTTGAAATGTTTTTTCCAAACCCGCTTCCCGAATGTGAATTAAATCTTATTATATCATTCTTTCCTAGATTTTTTAATCTAGTTTTTGCCCAATCTCCTATTGGTACCATAACATTATCTTGATACATGTTAAATTTCTTTGATTTATTAAACTGCAGGCATCTTTCCCATGCATCTCTAAATCTATTAGGCCACTTCCCCGGATGACAATTCTTCTTGTGCCAGATAAATTCTTCTGTCCATAACCATCCCTGTTTTCTCATCTCAAGTATAAGTTCAAGCACATATGTATGTCTCTCTCCATTTACCACTTTCTCTTTTATGTTCAAAATAAAGGTCCCTGATGGCTTTAGGACTCTGTAGAATTCTTCACTCCTTTGCAAAAACCATTCTACGTATTTTCCCGGTTTTATACCGCCATAATCATTTATTCTACTATCCGCATAGGGAGGAGAGGTAACAATCAAATCAAACCGATTGTCCGGAAATTCTTTAAGTACTTCTAAACAATCACCTATTTTTATGTCGGTTATTAACTCTTTCATTTTTATACTCCGCTTACTTTTTACATTATATAATTGCCCTTCTCTTTTTTCAAATATGTATACGAGCAGTTTCTGAAGCGGGCTTCTGAACAAGAAGAATGTAAATTACCCATGGTTCAATCCACGCAT
>CAZAMK010000050.1:0-7965 GCA_964486345.1 uncultured bacterium | reverse complement strand
CCGAAGAATGGTGGGGAGACGTAGAGGTAAATCTGCGAGGCGTAATGTTATGCTGTCATGCAGTACTGCCGTATATGATGAAACAGAATTCAGGGATAATAATAAACATGAACGGAGGCGGAGCCACCGCCTATCTTACCGGCGGCTCGGCATACGCAAGTTCCAAAGCCGCGGTCATGCGGTTGACTGAAAACCTGGCAAAGGAACTGGAGCATGAGGGTTCAAAAGTTCTTGTTTTCGGCATGGGGCCGGGCCTGGTAAAAACCGAGATGACTGAATTTCAGGCAGAATCCGAACAGGGAAGGAAATGGATACCCTCAACCGAAGAGTGTTTTGAAAAAGGGCAGGTAAGACAGCCTGAAGACTGCGCAAAAACAACCGTTGAACTCATACGCATTGCCTGTCCGGAACTAAACGGCAGAAATTTCGGCGCAGGACAGGATTTTTCAAAGATTATCAGCCAACTGGAAGAGATACAGAAAAACGACCTGTATGTCATGCGCTTTAAATCATAAAAAACTGCTACGAAGCTGACGACGCAGCCAACAAAGTTCTACGGATGCGATAGTCCGCCAAAGTTTTAGTGGCGGAAAATCAAACCGTTATGCGCTTGGTGAGATTCGAACTCACAACCTTTGGCTCCGGAGGCCAACGCTCTGTCCGGTTGAGCTACAAGCGCCGGTGACACATCAAGCTTTTATGAGCATCCAAGCAAGTATCTTATATTACCCAAAAAGGAAAGATTAGGACAGTAATCAATAGCAAGCATCAAAAGATTTTTGTGACATTATCATACAATTCAGACCAAACATCCTGTTTTATACGAAATTTTGTTCCATGGTTATGCTCTGTCCTTGCATCAAAATCAACCAATAGAAAACCTTTTTCAATGCAATGCAAAAATTTCTCAAAAGAAAATCCTGATAGTATGAGAAGGTGAGTATAAGCAAAATATTCACGTTTACGTTCAACTTTAGAATCGGCTATAACATAAAAACAGTTTCTTATTTTTTCCCCTATTGAATATTTCAGGTCTTCAAAACCCCAATATGGTTCCGGCTCAATAGGACCAAGTCCGGCTCTCTCCTTCACAGACATTAGCCATTTATTAATCTCGGGGTCGGAAGAATCAGCTTGTTTGTAATCAAATACGAATTTCAATTTTGATGATGTTTTATCAACGATTATCCTGAATCCACGGTTCGTGTAACAATTCGCACTGGTGGTTGAACGAAAACTCATTTCCGTTTCGGGGTAAGATAAACCGGCTTTTTTATGGGGCCAGCCATATTTGGGAAGAAGGACATTACTTACTATGCGAGCCGCTGTCGGAGACGGCTCAACATGTTTCAGCGTAATTAACGAAGAAGAATGTGCTCTTTGACCTTTCAATTCCCATTCTCTCGCATTAGGTATCGGAAGATTGTTCTCTGATATTCCGAGAAGAGTTTCCAAGGTATTACCAACTGCGCCGTCATTTCTCGTGTCCGGCGTAGATTTAACACTTTTATGCCATCCTTTTGAAGAAATAGCTTTAATTTCATTGACCAACTCTTCTTTTGTGAATAATCTCATTTTTTTCATTATTCTTTCTTGGGAGGTTTCCAGAAATCCAATAGGTATTCAAAAGTTACTCCCATAGTAATATAATTGCTCGGCCAGCCGAAAATACCGATATTGTTAACAACATTAGTGCGGTCCCAGATTATAATATTCCTTAATTCGTAACCCCGCTTCCGCAATTCTTCAATTAGCGCCACGTGAATTGTTATTCTGCGATTTTCCCACCACATATCGGGCACATTGATGACACAGTGGGCTTTTTCCTTGAGAAGCGGCAATAACCCTTCAAAAATATCCCCCATCGCCAAAGTATAAGCATCCAACGAAAGCGTGCCTAAATCCCGTTCATCCTGCGAATACTGTTCAATTTTGCCCAGTTGTTCGTTATTTCTATCCCGTCTTGATTTGTTTTTCCTGGGACGGTTTAAAAGATTGGCATAGGGCGGTGAGGTCCAGATTAAACTTACAGTATTGGGTGCAATGTATTTTGGAATATTTCTTGCATCGTCTTGGACGGCAATCTGCTTACAGCAACTGAATAAACTTCCATGTCTTCTAAGTCTTTCCTCACATAAATCAATATAGTTTTTCTGAAGGTCAAATCCGATGGCATTTCTATCAATGTCTTTTGCCGCGATTAAAGACGTTCCGCTCCCAACAAAGGGGTCTAACACCAATTGTCCTTTGTGAGTAAATAACTCTATGACCTTTCTCGCAAGGGATATAGGAAAAGTTGCAGGGTGAAGAGACTTGTCTCTTATGTCTCTGGATTCATAAAAAAACTGCCAAACCCCAATTTGAGACTTGAGCCAATCCCTCGGTTTCATACAATTTATATGCGTGGGGCCGCAATTGCACAATCGTTCGCCTGTAATATCCAAATGCTGTCCATACAAAGCAGTTCTCTCAAAAATAACCGGAGGAATTTTTTTGTTCTTCTTTCGGTTTTCTGCTTTTGTAAGTTTATCGGCCTTCTTATATGCTGTTTTTCCCTTTTTCATATTTTTTGTTTTTGAAATTTAGGATATTATACCATGCAAGAACTTTAAAAAACGTTCAACACTGCGGAGACACAGTCCTTCCCATATTGCCGAAATCAACGTCATCCTTTGTGAAAATTGATTCAAGGGGGATATTTTGTTCTGACAGAGCCTCTCTCGCACCTTCAATGCGGTCAACAATGGCAATGACTTTCTTAACAACACCTCCCGCCTCTTCAACCGCCTTTATCGCCCTTAAAACAGAGCCGCCCGTGGTAATTACGTCGTCAACTATCACCACAGACCACCCTTTCTGCAGATGCCCTTCAATGAGCTTGCCCATCCCGTGCTGTTTCTGCGCCGCCCTAACGATAAAAGACTTGACCGACCTGCCTTCCATGTAGCTTACAACCGCAACGGATGCGGCTATGGGATCGGCCCCTATAGTCATCCCGCCTACGGCATCTATCTTCTCCTGCCCGAACATGGAAAGTATTATTTTCCCTGTCAGATATAACCCCTCGGGATCGCAGGTTATAAGCTTCCCGTCAATGTAGCAGTTGCTCATCTTGCCCGAAGACAACTTTCTCGGACCGATAAAAAGCGCCCGTTCCTTTATAAGTTCAAGCAATCTTGCCTTCATATCTTTTACGTCATTCTTGTCACACATGATTTTATTCTCCTTTACCCCTTCAAAAATCCCCTCTTAATCCCCCCTTTGTCAAAGGGGGGTATGAGAGGATTGGCTATTCGCCATACGCTGTTTTTTTGCATCTGGTACGCCTGGCCCGATTCGAACGGGCAACCCTCTGCTTAGAAGGCAGATGCTCTATCCCTTGAGCTACAGGCGCCTGAAATTCCGGTATATTTTAACTTTCATGACTGCTCAAGTCAAGATGTAGAATCGTTTAAAATTCCGACATAAGAGTAAAATCTCTGCCA
Organism: uncultured bacterium; assembly: GCA_964486345.1. Lineage (GTDB taxonomy): Bacteria > Ratteibacteria > UBA8468 > B48-G9 > JAFGKM01 > JAFGKM01. The sequence goes on along the minus strand of CAZAMK010000050.1, from coordinate 4,480 downwards.
GTGCCCTGCCGGGTGGTTTCTGAAGCGGGCGTCTTTTTGAGGAGCGTCCCGATGAAAATAATCGGGATGAAGAAAGCCGCCCGGTTTGGCACATATTGACTAACCATCTATCATGTCGGAATTTGTGGTATCGTAATATATATGTGTGTTGGAATCAAAGAAGGAAGATGGTATAATACACCAAATTTTAATTTTGACAAATCCCCTTCTTTTCCCCTTAACAAAGGGGGGATTGATATGGGATTTCGGCGGTAGAGGAGAAAAATGGAAGATACAAGAAGCCTGTCTTTCGGCAGAATAAAAAAACTCGGAGTTCTTTCAATTGCTTTCCCGTTAATTATACTCGCCGCGGGGATTATCCTTTCAGAAAAGGGACTGACTGCGCTTGTAGAAGATTACGACCGGGGAATGGCAAGGATTGTACAGTATCTACTTTTCGGAATAGGCATAATCATTTTCTTTTTTTGCGACGGCATCTCCGATTTTTTTACCCAGCGGCTCTTTGTCAGGGACAGGCGAAGAGACGACGAAAACTTCTCTTCCTATTTTGCATACACATTTATAGTGCTCTGGCTGTTGAACATGATATCAGTGATGGGCTTTTTCGGATTTCTCATATGCGGCAACCTGACATGGCTGACAGTCTTCGTACTGCTGAACCTGTCTCTCCAGATTAGATACTTCCCTTCGCAGGGAAAGTTCAAAAAACTGCTTGAGGCCGTAAAAAAATAGCCGGCAGGATTAATCGTCGGCTCGGCACCAATGGTTAGAATCCCTTACAGATACTGTATCTACCTCGATATATAGTCATCGGGGCGACACTGAAACGTTGAAATACACTGAAACGTGCCGAGCGGGATACGGGATTCGGCGCCGCTCGCCTCCCAAGACGGCTCGGGTCGGCCATTCGCTGGAATTGTTGCGCCAGCTCGCAATTCCTGACTTCGCTCTCTTCGAATCCCTTACAAGTAAGAGATAAAGCGGGATACGGGATTCGAACCCGTGTTCCGAGCTTGGGAAGCTCGTACTCTACCCCTGAGTTAATCCCGCGCAAATCGGGAGGAATTCTATCACATCGTATTATCCGCGTCAATAAATATATATGTTTAAAAAACGCCTTTATCAAAATCCTTCAATTGGGACATAAAATCTTCAACAGGCATATCTTCCAGATGCCCGATGTCTCTTCTGTTAATCATCCTCGTATCTTTCACGGCATAAAGAAAAAGAGCGTTATCCGGATTGTTTTCCGCAATGTATCTTGCCGCTTCTTTTCTGTTGTCAAAAAGCTTCTCTCTCCTCTCGCCTACTGAAATATCCTTAAGTTTCTCTGCGGAAATCTCTCTTATTGAGGCATACATGCGGTAGCCGAACCCCTGCGACCTTATAAGAGTGATTTCCTCAAGCGTCTCTTCTCCTACAGTAATCCCTGTTGAAACCGCTTCTTCAGGGGTAATGCAGAGAAACTGCTTCGGGATTACCCTGTATCTTTTTGTTTCGCCTTCCATGTTCTTCCGCCTCCTGAAAATTTTTTACATTATACCTCTAACCGGATTTATCACAAATAGCAAGGGTATTTTCAAAGCTTTAAAAGCAATTTGGCAGGGTATAAATTTAACTCTTGACAGTTTCTGTTTTTAAGGTATAATTTATAGTTCGTAAAGCGTTTGGAAGGTCTCTGTTAACAATTCCATATCAAATTCAAAAAGGAGGAATCTATGGGAAAAATGAAGTTAAGGCCACTGGGAGACAGATTGGTGGTTGAACCGCTTGAAGCGGAAGAGAAAACGAAAGGGGGTATCATTCTTCCTGATACCGCCAAGGAAAAACCGCAGGAAGGAAAAGTAGTTGCGTCAGGAAAAGGAAAGGTTGACGAAAACGGCAAGACGGTTGCCATGGAAGTGAAGGTGGGAGACAAAATCCTTTACGGAAAATATTCAGGGACCGAAATAACTGTTGACGGCAAGGAATACATGATTCTAAGAGAAGAGGACGTACTTGCTGTTGTAGACGAAAAATAACGGAGGTGTTATATGGCGAAGCAGATAGTACTCGGAGAAGAAGCGAGAAGGAAACTGCTGGAAGGTATGAACATCATGGCGGATACGCTGAAGCCTACGCTGGGACCGAAAGGCAGATGCGCCGTGCTGGAAAAAAAATTCGGCTCCCCCGTCGTGATTAATGACGGAGTCACGATAGCAAAAGAAGTGGAGATTGAGGAACCGAATGCAAACCTCGGAGCCCAGCTCTTAAGGGAAGTTGCATCAAAAACAAACGATGTCGCCGGAGACGGCACAACAAGCGCATCCATCCTTGCGCTCTCAATCGCGAGAGAAGGATTCAAGAATGTGGCGGCCGGAGCCAACCCCGTACACTTGAGAAGAGGGATAGAGAAGGCGCTGAAAGCGGTCGTAGACAAACTCAAGTCTATGAGCAAAACCATCAAGGATAAGAACGAGATACAGCAGGTTGCCACCATTGCCGCCGCCAATGACAGCGAGATAGGGCACATCATTGCGGACGCGATGGACAAAGTGGGAAAGGAAGGCGTAATAACGGTTGAAGAGGCAAAGGGAACGGAAACGGAATTAAAAGTCGTTGAGGGAATGCAGTTTGACAGAGGATACCTTTCCCCTTATTTTGTAACGGATACAGAAAGGATGGAAAGTATTCTGAACGACGTTTATATTTTGATTCACGACAAGAAGATTTCCGCAATCAAGGATATTCTTCCCCTGCTTGAAAAAGTCGCCCAGTCAGGAAAACCTCTTCTTATCATCGCTGAAGAGATAGAAGGCGAAGCGCTGGCTACGCTGGTTGTGAACAAAATCAGGGGCACTTTCTCCTGCTGTGCCGTAAAGGCTCCGGGATTCGGAGACAGAAGAAAGGCGATGCTTGAAGATATCGCCATTCTCACAGGCGGCCAGGCGATTATGGAAGAGCTCGGGCTGAAACTTGAGAATATTGACCTGACCATGCTCGGCAAAGCAAAGAGAGTCATCGTTGACAAGGAAAACACGACTATAGTGGAAGGAGAAGGAACGTCGGCGAAAATACAGGGAAGGATAGGCCAGATAAGAAGCGAGATTGAGAAAACCACATCTGACTATGATAAGGAAAAATTACAGGAACGTCTCGCAAAACTGTCAGGGGGAGTTGCCGTAATCAATGTAGGCGCACCCACCGAAACAGAAATGAAAGAAAGAAAGGCGCGCGTGGAAGACGCTCTAAGCGCCACCAGGGCGGCTGTGGAAGAAGGAATCGTCCCGGGCGGAGGAGTCGCTCTTCTTAAGTGCCAGAAGGAAATAGATAAACTGAAACTCAGCGATGCCGATGAAAAAACAGGCGCAAAGATTGTACAGAAAGCTCTTGAGGCGCCCATCAGGCAGATAGCGGAGAATTCCGGATTTGACGGTGCTGTTGTTGCGCAGAAAGTCAAGGAATCCGAAGAGGAAAACTTCGGATTCAACGCGGAAACCGACACTTATGAGAACCTCGTGAAAGCGGGTATCGTAGACCCGACAAAGGTTGTACGCACTGCGCTTGAAAACGCATCCAGCATGGCGGCGCTTCTTCTCACTACAGAGGCGCTTGTAACTGAAATACCGGAAAAGAAAGAGAAATCAGGACCGACCCCGCCTCCCTATCCGGAGTATTAAAGATTAAATAGAAGAGGCCCTGTCCTCTCAAGAACGGGGCCTCTTCTATAAAACATCGGCAACAATCTTGTGAAGCCCCACGGGGCAAGCCCGTGGTTCCTCCACAAACACCCCGATAAACCGAATCGGGGTACTCTACTGCGCATTCAGCCACGGACATACCCGCGGCTTTCTGCGAAAACAAGTAAATGGAACGCTGTCACATCTTTATAAAAGGCAAGGTACAGCAAGTCGGATTCAGATTTTATGCAAGGGAAATCTCAACGGAAACAAAAATCACCGGATGGGTAAAAAACCTTCCTGACGGCAGAGTTGAAATAGTTGCTGAAGGCGAAGATGCGCAGATTCAGGACTTCCTGCAAAAGCTGAATGAAGGCTACCTCGGAAGAAACATATCGGAGATTCTTAAAAACACAGAAACATATACGGGAGAATTCACTTTTTTCAGTATTGTTTTTTAAAATAAAATGAGAAAATCAAGAAAAAGAACGGGATACGAGGGGTGTGAAAAGGCCGGACTTGATGCAAAACTGCCTGAAATAGAGTGCTTTGAAAACCAGTTCAGGGCTTACACAATAACCACAGTTATACCAGAATATACATCGCTTTGCCCCAAAACAGGTCAGCCCGACTTTGGAATCATTACGATTGAGTATGAACCCGAAGAACTTGTCATGGAACTGAAATCCCTGAAATTGTACATACAAGGCTACAGGAACATCGGAATATTCTATGAGAATGCCGTGAACCGGATAAAAAATGATATTGTGAAAGCATGCAAACCGAAACATCTGCGCGTGAGAGGGGAATTTCAGCCGCGC
>CAZAMK010000049.1:0-8107 GCA_964486345.1 uncultured bacterium | reverse complement strand
ACTGCTCAATACGAGGGCGAGGCAGGTAAGGGAAGTGGCGGAGGTTAAGAACATGAAGAAACTTCCCACTTTTGACCCTTCAAGGGAAAGGAAAATTATAGACGACCTCGCCGCAAAGAATAAAGGGCCCCTGACAAAAGAAGACATTGAACTGATAATGGGCACGGTATTCAAGATATACAGGGGAATGTTCCGGCCGGTGCACATAGCATATTTCGGCCTTGAAGGAACGTTCACGCATCAGGCGGCGCTCAAGAAATTCGGGGAAAAGAGCGAGTACCTGCACTGCAAAACGATAGACAACGTCTTCAGGGAAGTGGAGAAGGGCAGGGCGGATTACGGAGTTGTCCCCGTGGAAAATTCCACCGAAGGCGTCATAACGCATACGCTTGACATGTTCGTTGAAAGCAGTTTAAAAATAACGTCGGAGATACTCCTTGACATCCACCACTACCTGCTTTCAAAGGAGATTTCGCTGTCAAAAATAAAAAAGGTCTTTTCGCATCCCCAGCCGATAGCGCAGTGCTGGACATGGCTCATGGACAACCTGCCTGAAGCCAAAATTGTGGAAACCGAAAGCACGACGGAAGCGGCGAAAAGGGTAAGGATGGAAAAGAACGCCGCCGCGATAGGCTCGCAGGCCGCCGCGGAAATTTACAAGTTGGGAATTCTTGCCGAGAAGATTGAGGACTACAACGAAAATATCACGAGGTTTCTTGTGATAGGCAATTCCTTCTCCAATAAAACAGGGCAGGACAAAACATCCATTCTCCTGTCAATAAAAGACAAGGTGGGCGCACTGCACGACATACTCCTGCCTTTCAGGGAAAACCGCGTCAATCTGACGAGGATTGAATCGCGGCCGAGCAAAAAGAAGGCATGGGACTACATATTCTTCTTTGATTTCATTGGGCACAAGGACGACGCCCGGGTTAAAAAAACACTCTTCAAACTTGAGAAAGAAAGCGCCTTCCTGAAAATCCTCGGGTCCTATCCCATAGGCGGAAAAAACGTATAGGAGCTGAAACCACAATGGCTGATATAGTGATAATGAGTTCCTCTGCCACTCAAAAGCAGACCGGCGCCGTAATAAAGAAGATAAAAAAGATGGGGTTTGACATAAACCTAAGCAAAGGCGCGGAGAAAACCATAATAGGCATAATAGGAGACACCCGCGGCATATCCGACGAAGTCTTCAGAATTATGCCCGGCGTTGGGCAGGTAATAAGCATATTAAAAAGCTATAAGCTCGCAAGCAGGGAATTTCATCCGCAGGATACGGTGATAAAAATACGGGGCGTTGAGATAGGTGGCGGAAACCTGACGGTCATTGCAGGGCCGTGCTCGGTTGAAAGCAGAAAACAGCTTTTAAACACCGCGGAGTTTATCAAGAAATCGGAAGGAAAGGTTTTGAGGGGCGGCGCTTTCAAAACGAGAACTTCTCCATATTCCTTCTCGGGTCTCGGATTTGAAGGCCTGCAGATTCTAATGGAAGCAAAGGAAAAAACAGGGCTTGCGGTAATAACCGAGGTGCTTTCCCCTGAAGACGTTGACGGGACAGCGGAGATAGCCGACATCCTTCAGATAGGGGCGAGAAATATGTTCAACTACCGCCTGCTTCAGAAAGTCGGGGGCAGTAAAAATCCCGTGCTTCTGAAAAGGGCTTTCTCGGCGACGATAGCGGAGTTTCTGAACTGTGCGGAGTACATTTTGAAAGAAGGAAATAAAAACGTAATCCTCTGCGAAAGGGGCATCCGGTCGTTTGATTCCGAATTCACAAGAAATACTCTTGACCTGTCGGCAGTCGCCGTCCTGAAAAAAGAATCGCATTTGCCGGTGTTTGTGGACCCCAGCCACGGAACGGGAAGAAGGGACCTTGTGACTCCCATGGCAAAAGCGGCCATCGCCGCAGGCGCAGACGGGCTGATGATAGAGGTGCATCCGAAGCCGGAGGAAGCGCTTTCAGACGGATTTCAGTCGCTGACGCCGGAGATGTTTGCACAGTTCATGGACGAGATAAAGCCGATAGCACGGGTTATGAACAAAAAACTTTAATAACTTACAAAGGGAGCAAAAAATGAAGAAGCTGAAAGTGGGAATAGTGGGAACGGGAGGGATAGCGCAGGCGGCGCATCTCCCGTCTTTCAAAAAGCTGGAAAACGTTGAGGTGACGGCTATCTGCGACGTCAACGAGCAAAAACTTGCGTATGCGGCGAAAAAATTTGAGATACCGAATACCTTTACGAAGGCGGAAGACCTGCTTGAGCAGAACATTGACATAGCGGTCATTTGCACTCCAAATGCATTCCACGCGGAATATTCCATAAAAGCGATGGAAGCGGGCAAACATGTGCTGTGCGAAAAACCCGTATGCATTACGAGCGCGGATGCGGAAAAGGTCTTTAAGACCGCAGAAAAGACGGGGAAGAAATTCATGGTCGCTTTCCCGAGAAGATTTTCCGGAGAAGCGAAGGTTCTTAAACCGATGATAAATAACGGCGATTTCGGGGAAATATATTACATAAAAGCCGCCTGCTTAAGAAGGCGCGGCATACCGGGGCTCGGAACATGGTTTACGGACAAGGAGCTTGCGGGAGGCGGTCCTATGATGGATATCGGAGTTCACGTCCTTGACATGGTAATATACCTTGCAGGCGCACCTATGCCCGAGACCGTCATTGGCTCGGTATACAGCAAGTTCCAAGATAAAGCCACGGACGGCGGATGGCCTCCTCCGGAAACAAGGATGGGAGACAAAAACACCGGTAAAATGGAAGTGGAGGAACTCGCATCCGGATTTGTAAAACTTTCCAACGGAGCCACGCTCTTCGTTGAAGCCAGCTGGGCGGGAAATTCAACGACCGGTCTCAATGCAAGCCTGTTCGGCACAAAGGCGGGAGTCCAGATGCCGGACCCGCTCAACGAGAAAAATCCGTTAAGGATATTCTCGGAAAGCAGTGGAATACTGACTGATGTCATCCCTGCCATGCCCGCTTCCGACATGTATCAGGAAGAGGTAAACCACTTTGTGGAATGCGTTCTAAAAGACAGGGAGCCGATAACAAAAAAGGAAGAGATACTGTCGGTTGTGAAGATAATAGAAGGGATTTACCGGTCAGCGGCAACGGGAAAGCCGGTAATTATGAAAAAATAATGGAGAGACAGAAAGAGACGGTCAAAAAACCGCGTTACAAACTGGAGAAAGGGCTGGTGCAGGTTTATACTGGAGAGGGCAAGGGAAAAACGACGGCCGCCGCAGGGCTGGCCGTAAGAGCCGCAGGCGCCGGGCTGAAAGTGGGATTTTTCCAGTTTTTCAAAAAACCCTTCTCGGGCGAACTTGCAGTCATGAAGCACGTAAAAAACATCTATGTGCACAGCCTTGCGCCCATACATCCCGGATTTCAGTATTTCTCCCAGGAAGATCTGGAGAGATACAGGAGAAATTTCCAGAGATTGTGGACGGCCGGCGTTGTGGATGAAATAAAGAAAAACCGGTATGACGTGATAATACTTGATGAAATCCTTATAGGGATCAGGGATAACTTCATAAGCGAAGACAAGCTTTTGAGGCTGATTGATGAACGCCTCGTGAACTCCGAGATTATCCTCACCGGAAGGCATATTACGGACAGGATTCTTGAAAGAGCGGACGTAATCACCGAGATGAAAAAGGTGAAGCATCCCTTTCCCGCCATAAAGGCGCGGAGAGGAATAGATTTTTAACATGAAACGGATTGATAACCGGCAAAACATTTATTTCCTGCGGAGAAAAAAGGACAAAAATGGAGAATATCCGTACAGATGCGTTAAAGGTTCTGAAAGAACGCCGGAGCGTGCGAAGATATCAAAACAAAGAGGTTCCTGAAAATATAGTACTTGATATTATAGACTGCGCGAGGTTCGCCCCCACCGCAAGAAACCTTCAGCCGTGGAAATTTGCGATAGTCTCCAACGAAGCGGAAAGAAAGAAAATTGCGGGTATAGCCGAATACGGAAAGTTCATCGCCGACGCCCCCGTGTGCATAGCCGTCTTCTGCGAAGACACCAAATACTACCTTGAAGACGGTTCCGCCGCAACAACGTACATCCTGCTCGCCGCAAAGGCGTACGGGCTGGGAACGTGCTGGGTTGCGGGAGACAAAAAACCTTATGCCGATGAGATACGAACTTTGTTTAAAATGCCTTCGGGATGGAAACTCGTGAGCCTCATATCCATGGGCTATCCGGAAGAAACGCCCTCTCCGCATAAAAAGACGCTTGACGAGGTTTTAAGAAAACTGTAATAATCCTACCTCGCCCAGCCGGAAAGCGAAAGTATGAACTTCAGAACTTCCACAGCTTTTTCATTATCGCTGGAAGAAAATATTAATGTAGTATTTTCGCCTTTGCAGGCAGTTGTGCCGTAAAGATATTTGATGTCTATATTTTCCTGCTTGAGCTTGTCCGCCACCTCCTGAAGAGCCCCGGGGCGGTTTTCAAGCGAAAGCATGACAACTTCCCTTTCTTCAAACCTGTATCCTTTTTCCGCCAGGATGCCGCTCAATTTTTTGTTGTCATCGGTCACGATATAGAAAGCAACGTCCCCGCCGAGCGTGTAAACACAGATATCCTCTATGTTCACGCCTTTCTCGGAAATCATCTTTGAAAGCTCCGCGGTGGCTCCGACACGGTCTTTCGCCAGAACCTTCAACTCGCTCTTCCTTATGATTTTCTCCATAGACCGCCTCCTTTATCCCGAATTCTCACCTGATATGATATCTCATGAGAAATTTTGATTTATCGTTATTCTCCCTTTCAATTTTACCTTTTTATAAATATGTTTTAAACTGTATCTGAAACAACATCTGTGGGAGGCATCTCCTGATGCCGATTATTTCGAGGTCAGGAGACCTCTCCCACAAGGCTGTTTACAACCCATTTGTGCGTGAAGCGGAAGCGGGGAAAAGGAGGCGGATATGTACTGCAGAAACTGCGGAAAAGAAATTGACAATAAAGCTGTAGTCTGTGTTGCATGCGGGGTTCCTCCGGCAAAAGCAAATAAGTACTGCGGCAACTGCGGGGCGCCCACTGATGCGAATGCGGAAGTATGCATAAAATGCGGGATAAGGCTTTCTTCGTCAAAAGAAGGCAAAGACTGGATTGTTGCGCTGATTCTTTCCATTTTCGTAGGGCAGTTCGGCGTGGACAGGTTCTATACCGGATACGTAGGCCTGGGAATACTGAAACTGCTGACCCTTGGCGGATGCGGAATATGGTGGCTGATAGACGTGATACTCATCGCCATGGGCAAATTCAGGGACAGCGACGGCAACGAACTCGTAAAGAAATAGACGGAAATGAAAAGAAAGTCCCTGCTATTGAAGATATTCGCGACGTATGTTTTCATACCCCTTGCACTGTTTTCCGTGCCTCTTTCAACTTTTGAATCGCTCCCTTCAATATGCCTTTATAAAAACATCTTGGGAAGAGAATGCCCCGGGTGCGGAATGACAAGGGCGGTTCTATCTCTTCTTCATTTTCACTTTTCGGATGCTTTTGCCTTAAACAGGATGGTTATGATAGCTTTCCCCTTAATAGTTTTCCTGTTTTTCAAAAACCTCCTTAAAGCCGTAAAACAGCTGAAAAACTCCGCCGTTAAGCCGATTTGACTTGAATCAGCCCCTCAATTACAATGATATCAACGCTGATTGCAGAAGTGAAACGTGAGATGTGAGACGAAGAGAAAAGGTTGAGATTGCCACGAGCCGATAAAATCGGCACTCGCAACGACAAAAAGCGTCGTTTCACATTTCACGCTTTTCTTAAGGAGGCAGAGATGGAAAGGAAAACAGGCTGGGAAATATGGAGCGAAAAAACAAAAAAGACGGCGGTTGAATTCTGCGAGGGATACAAGGAATTTCTTTCGGTTAACAAGACCGAAAGAAAGTTTGTGAAAGGATGCATAAGCAGAGCTGAAAAGAAAGGGTATAAACCTCTTGAGAGCTTCAAAAAACTCTCCGCCGGAGACAAATTCTACAAGGTGAACAAGGAAAAGGTGATTGTCCTCGGCACCGCCGGCAAAAAATCCCCCGGTACGGGATGCAGGTTCGTCGTAGCGCACATAGATTCGCCGCGCCTGGACCTGAAAGCAAATCCGCTTTACGAGGATGAAAACATCTGCCTGCTGAAAACATATTACTACGGCGGGATTAAAAAGTACCAGTGGCTTACGATACCCCTTGCCCTGTATGGCACGGTGGTTTTCAAAAACGGGAAAAAGAAAGAGATAGAGATAGGAGAAAAAGAAAACGATACTGTATTCAACATAACCGACCTTCTTCCCCACCTGGGCAAAGATCAGGCAAAAAAAACGATAGAAGACGGCTTCCCCGGCGAAAGCCTCAACGTTATAGTCGGAAGCATCCCTGATGCCGTGCAGAAAAAGGAAAAAACGAAAAGCGCCATCCTTAAAATTCTGAAAGATTCTTACGGGATTGAAGAGGACGATTTCATCAGCAGTGAATTCCAGTTTGTCCCTGCGGGGAAATTAAGAGATGCGGGGTTTGACAGAAGCATGGTGCTTGGATACGGCCAGGACGACAGAGTCTGCGCATACACGGCAGTGGAGGCCATGATGTCCGTTGAAAAACCGGAGCATACATCCTTCTGCATCCTCGTTGACCAGGAAGAGATAGGAAGCCGAGGCTCAACCTCCGCCCAGTCTGAATTTTTCAGATTTATTATTGAAGAGGTTATTGAAAAATCGGGAATGTCCGCAAGAGATTTTAAATCGGCCGTGCAGAATTCCATGGCGCTGTCCGCCGACGTTGACAACATCTTTGACCCTAATTACAAGGAAGCGACCGACCCGAGGAATACCGCCCGGCTGGGATGCGGTGTGGTTCTCACAAAAATAACCGGCGGAAGAGGAAAGGGCGGCAGTATAGAACCGCCTGCGGAATACATAGCGCGTATAAGAAACATCCTTGATAAAAACGGCGTTGTCTGGCAGCCGGGAGAGATAGGAAAGATAGAGCAGGGCGGAGGCGGAACCATCGCCACCTATATCGCCAGATACAACATTGACACCGTTGACTGCGGAACGGGAGTCCTGTCAATGCATGCCCCGTACGAACTCACAAGCAAGGCGGACGTATACTCAACCTACCTTGCATACAGGGCTTTCTACACGGAAAAAACATAGCGGTGGGATGTGAAAAATAAACGGCCTGTCAAAAGACGTATCGGCGCGGTCATAATGGCGGCGGGGCAGGGGACGAGGATGCGTTGTCCTTCCGTGCACAAGGTATGTTTTCCCCTCTGCGGAAAACCGGTAATCAACAGAACCATTGAAACCCTCTCCGGATGTGGAATAAATTCGCATTTCGTGGTAATCAACCATCTTGCCGAACAGGTCATGCATACGGTTTCATCCGCTCCCGGAACTCATTATTTCTGCTACCAGAAAGAACCGAGAGGTACGGGCAATGCGGCAAAAGCCGCCGCGGAAATAATAAAAACTATCCCGCAAATAGACGATGTGCTGGTCATCGCCGGCGACAAGGTTATTGAAGAGTCCGTTCTGAAAAAACTCATAACAAGGTTCTATGAAACAAACAGCGACCTTGCTTTTATTGCCGGCAGAATCAGGGATTTCAAAAGCGCCGGGCGCATAGTTTGTAAACACGGAAAAGTTGCGGGTATAGTTGAGGTTTTTGACATAGCGCTTCTCGGGACGCTGGCCGAACTGAAAAAAGAGGTCTCCGGAAAATCCCTGCCTGCGCTAAAAGCGGAAAGAATAATTATTTCCCGGCTCGGGACGGAGAACAAGGCGAAACCTGCTCTCGGCGGAGTCTGGAAAACAATAAAAGAAGGCAGGCCGCTGACAAAGGAAATCCTGCAGAAATATTTCCCCTCCCGAGACATTTCCATCAGAGCCGGCGGCGAAAAAATCACCCGGGCAGACCTTTCAAAAGCAAAATATGCGAACCTCTCGGTTTACATGTTTAAAAGAAAGGCTTTCCTTTCCTATCTGAAGGATATCGGGGACAACAATGCCCAGAAAGAGGAATATCTTACGGATATCGTCGGAATCATGGCGGCTGACGGAGCCAAAATAACCGTGCTT
>CAZAMK010000048.1:0-8238 GCA_964486345.1 uncultured bacterium | reverse complement strand
GAAGTCCCCGGCGGAGGACTGGAAAATCAAGAACATCTCCGTAGACGGAGGTCCGGTTTTAAAGAGGTTCCGCTCCGCTACGATGGGCAGGGCGGTGCAGGTTAAAAAAAGAACCAGCCATATTACAGTAGTGCTTGAAGAACTTGAACGGAGAAAAAAGTAAAATGGGACAAAAGGTTAATCCTATCAGTATGAGATTGGGAATTATTGAAGGATGGAAAGGCAACTGGTTTGCGGACAAGAAACAATTCAAGGAACTGCTTAAAGAAGATGTGTACATAAGGAAATACCTCAAGGAAAGGTTCCCCCGCGGCACAATAAGCAATATTGACATAGAGAAAATAAAAGATAAGCTTATAGTGAAAATCTATACAACAAGGCCCGGCGTCATACTCGGAAGAAAAGGTTCCGAGATTGACATGGTCAGGGATGAACTGTACAAACTTTTTAACAAGCAGATAAGTATAGATGTTTTTGAAGTGAATCCTCCGGGGCAGAGCGCGCAGTTTCTCGCCGACTCAATAGCCATGCAGCTGGAGAAGAGGATGCCTCACCGCCAGGCTATCAAAAAGGTTATGGCGCTGTCTCTGCAATCCGGGGCCCAGGGGATAAAAGTCAGGATAAGCGGAAGGATAGGAGGAAGGGAAATATCAAGGTCGGAGCAATATATGGAGGGGAAGGTTCCCCTGCATACCTTGAGAGCGAGAATAGATTATGCTGTTTCAACGGCTTTTTCAAGATCGGGGACAGTGGGTTTGAAAGTATGGGTATATCTCGGAGAAGTACTGGAAGAGAAACAGAAGGAGAAGAACAATGCCGCTGATGCCAAAAAGAGTTAAATACAGGAAAGCGCAGAGAGGACGGATGAAGGGTAAGGCAACCAGGGGAGCCACCCTGTTTTACGGAGATTTCGGATTGCAGATGATAGCTCCGGGATGGGTTACCAATGCACAGATTGAGGCGGGCAGGATTGCTATTACGCACCATCTTAAATCGCGCGGAAAATTATGGATAAGAATTTTCCCCGACAAGCCGGTCACAAAAAAGCCGGCTGAAACCCGCATGGGAAAAGGCAAGGCGGACGTTTCGCACTGGGTCGCCGTCGTGCTTCCCGGCAGGATTATGTATGAAATTGCCGGCACGGATGCCGGACAGGCTGTGGAGGCATTGAGGCGCGCTTCCCATAAGATACCTTTTAAAACGAAAATAGTGAGAAGGCTTGTTTCCCCGGCGGAAACCGAAAAGAGATAAAAAATGAAAAAAGAAGAAATGAACAAATGGCGCGAATCAACGCCTGAAGAGCTAAATGCAAAGATTTCTGAAAATGAAGATCAGCTTTACAGATTGAAGCACCAGTTGCACATAGGGCAGTTAAAAAATTTTTCCGTAATAAAGAGTAAAAGAAGGGAAATAAGCATACTCAAAACGCTTATCGGAGAGAAAAATGCAAGAAGGACAGAAAAAGACGGAAGCAAAAAGAGCGGGAAGAATTGAAAAAACCGGCAAAGTCTTGAGTGGCAGGATGGATAAGACACGGGTTATAATGATAGAGAGCAAGGCCAAACACGCTTTCTACAAAAAATTCATATGCACCCGCAAGAGGGTTATGGCGCATGACGAATCAAATATTTCCAATGCAGGCGACACGGTGAGGATTGTACAGTGCAGGCCTTTGAGCAAGTGCAAAAGGTGGAGGGTGGAAGAGGTCATAGAAAAAGGAGAAACGGAACAAAATGGTACAGTTGATGTCGGTACTGACGGTGGCAGATAATACCGGGGCAAAAAAAATAATGGTGATAGGCATTCCCGGGCATTCGGGAAGAAGGTATGCCAACATAGGGGATATTGTCGTAGCCAGCGTCAAGGATGCGATACCTGACGGCATTGTCAAGAAAAGAGAGAAGGTCAAGGCAGTTGTGGTAAGAACGGTAAAAGCGATAAAAAGACGTGACGGCACGTTGATAAGATTTGACCATAACAGCGCTGTGATAATAGACAACGAAAAAAATCCGAGAGGCACGAGAGTTTTCGGTCCCGTGCCGCGCGAACTGCGCGACAGCAACTTCACTAAGATAATTTCTCTGGCGCCGGAGGTGTTATAAATGAAATGCAGGTTAAAAAAGGGTGATTTCGTCCAGGTGATAAAAGGAAGGGACAGAGGCAAGAAGGGGCGTGTTATAAAGGTAATGCCGGAAGAGGGGAAAATTCTCGTTGAAGGGATAAATTTCGTCCGCAAGCACTCCAGGCCCAAGGCGATAGACAGGCAGGGCGGAATCACGCAGATGGAAAAGCCGGTTTCAGTTTCCAACGTAATGTACTTCTGTATGAAGTGCACAAAAAGGACCGTTTTGAAGGGAAAGACTCTTCAGGACGGGTCAAAAGTCAGATATTGCAAAAAATGCAATGAAATTGCAGAGGTAAAGTAAAATGGAGCCCAGGTTAAAGACACACTATAAAGAAAAAGTTGTGCCCGAGCTTATGAAAAAGTCCGGGTATAAAAACGCCCTTCAGGTGCCCCGTCTCATAAAGATTGTTCTTAACACCGGCATCGGGAAGGACAACAAGGATGCAAAAGTGCTTGAAGCCGCCCAGAAGGAGATGGCGCTTATTACCGGGCAGAAGCCGGTTATTACAAGGAGCCGCAAATCCATTGCGGGCTTTAATTTGAGAAAAGGTGACATCTGCGGAGTTTCTGTGACATTGAGGGGCGGAATGATGTACGAATTCCTTGACAGGATGATAACGGTAGCTTTGCCCAGAGTAAGGGATTTTAACGGCCTTCCGGCGAATTCCACTGACGGAAAAGGCGGATATACGATAGGCATTAAAGAGCAGGTTATTTTTCCCGAAGTTGATTATAATTCAATATATAAGGTGAAAGGGATGAATGTAACCATTGTCACAACGGCTGAAACGAAAAAAGAAACTGTTGCGTTTCTGAAACAAATGGGACTTCCTATAAGGGAGGATTAAATTGGAAAGGAAATGTTTTTTTGAGAAGATGAAGAAGGAGCCCAAGTTTGCGGTGAGGCGCAGGAACAGATGCTGGAAGTGCGGCCGCCCGAGGGCTTACTACAGAAAATTCGGCATATGCAGGATATGTTTCAGGGAGCTTGCTTCAAAGGGCGAGATTCCCGGGGTTAGAAAGGCGAGCTGGTAGGAGGCGAAAATGACGATGACTGACACTGTGTCCGACATGATTACAAGGATAAGAAACGGAAACATGATTAACAAAAACTACGTCCTTGTTCCATACAGTAAATTCAAAGAAGAGATTTTAAAGGTTTTGAAAGAAGAGGGCTTTATAAGGGATTATGAAATTTCGGAGGAAGACAAGAAGCGTTCCCTTAAGGTGTCTCTGCGCTATTATTCCGAGACGAAAAAGGCTATAACCGAGATAAAGAAAATAAGCACGCCGGGGAGCAGGGTATACGTGGATAAGAAACGGATACCGGAGATTAAAGGCGGCGCCGGAATAGCGGTGCTTTCAACTTCAAAAGGCGTATTGAGCAGTAAGAAGGCAAAGGAGCAGAGTTTAGGCGGAGAACTTCTTTTTCACGTATGGTGATAAACTAAAAAGGGTTTAATACAATGGCAAGATTGGGAAAAAAACCGGTTGAGATACAGGAAGGCGTGAAGATTTCACAGAAAGACGGGAAAGTTGTTTTTGAAGGCAGCAAGGGCAGACTGGAGCAGGAAATTTTCCCAAACCTTGAAGTCTCCGTTGAAGGAAGCAGGATTGCCGTTAAAAATCTTGTTTCCTCCGAAGACAGAAAGCTGTACAGGAAGACGGAAGCCCTGCAGGGGTTGATGAGAAGGCTTGTATTGAACAGGATTAAGGGCGTTAAGGAAGGGTTTGAAAGGATACTTGAAATACACGGGGTGGGATACAAGGGAGAAGTCAAGGGCAGGAAAGTTTTCCTGTCCATAGGACATTCAATACCCCTTGAGCTTGATATCCCGCAGGGTGTGGAAGTTGAAATAGTTAAAAACACCATAGTCTTTGTAAGGGGCATAGATAAACAGCTGGTAGGCAATTACGCCGCAGTTATCAGAGCAACCTGCCCGCCGGAACCTTATAAAGGCAAAGGGATAAGATACAGAGGGGAGTATGTAAGGCATAAAGCCGGCAAGACCGGTGCGGGAGCGGCGCAATGACAATGATTAAAGAAGAGAGGCGTAAAAAAAGGCATCTCCGGGTAAGGAAGAAAATATTCGGAAGAAAAGATGTCCCCAGGGTAGTCATATTCAAAAGCAATAAATATATCTATGCCTCGTTGGTTGTTGACGAAGAATCTCCCAACAAGGTGCTGATGACCGTATCCAGCATATCTCCTGCGATTAAAGGGCAAAAACAAGAAGGAATTAAGGGGTATAACGTTGCGGGAGCAAAGCAGGTGGGACAGCTTTTTGCAAAAAAATCCATAGAAATGGGCGTTAGCAAAGTTGTTTTTGACAGAAGCGGCTATAAATATACCGGAAGGGTTAAAGCTCTTGCCGATGCCGCAAGAGAAGGAGGACTCAAATTTTAATGGAAAGACAACGGCCGGAAGACAGAGAAGAAAAACAGGTTGTGGTTGAAATAAGGCGCGTCACAAAGGTTACAAAAGGCGGCAAGAACCTTAATTTCAGGGCGCTTGTAGTTGTAGGGGACGGCAAAGGAAACGCCGGGTTCGGAGTAGGCAAGGCGGGCGAGGTTCCGGAAGCCATACGCAAAGCCATAGATAAGGCAAAAAAAAGTATGATAATTATCCCTTTGAAGGGAACGACGATACCTTATGACGTAACGGCAAAATTCAGCGCTTCCACGGTTGTCTTGAAGCCTGCGGTAAAGGGGCACGGCATGGTTGCGGGAAAGACCATGCGCGCATTTTTTGAGGCCAGCGGAATAACTGACATAACCTGCAAGTGCCTCGGTTCAACAAATCCTTTGAATGTTATAAATGCTACGGTAAAGGCATTATTGAAGCTTAGAGATGTCGGTGAAGGAGATACAAATGAAGTTACATCAAATTAAAGCGCCTGAAGGCTCAACACATTCCAGAAAGAGAGTAGGCCGCGGAAACGCTTCGGGGCACGGGGGAACTTCTACGCGCGGACATAAAGGGCACAAATCAAGAAAAGGATTCAGTCTTTCCTATAATTTTGAAGGCGGACAGATGTCTCTTGCCAGAAGGCTTCCGAAACGCGGATTTACTCATGTTAAAAAATCATGCGCCGAAATAATCAATCTCGGCGAAATGGAAAAATTCTTCAAAGACAATGATACGATAACCCCTGAACTTCTTAAAGAGAAAGGATTTGTCAAAAAAGGAGAAAACGTAAAGGTTCTTGGAGAGGGGGGCATGACAAAGAAGCTGGAAATTCACGCGCATTCGTTTTCCTCAAAGGCAAAAGAGAGAATAGAGAAAACGGGGGGAAAGGCCGTTAAAATCATGCAGGGGAATAAAAAATGTTAAGCGGATTCAGAGACAGTTTTAAGATCCCTGACTTGAGAAAAAGAATTATAACAACAGTACTGCTTCTGTCCGTATACCGTTTAGGCTGCTACGTACCTTCTCCGGGGATAGACGGCAAAGCGCTCTCGCAATTTTTTGAACAGTTCCAGAATACGCTTCTCGGTATCGCCAATCTGTTTTCCGGCGGCTCATTGAGCAATGCCACGATTTTTGCCCTCGGCATAATGCCGTACATAAGCGTTTCAATAATCCTTGAATTGCTTACCTCCATTGTCCCGTATTTTGACAATCTCCGGAGAAGCGGAGTTGAAGGGAGGAGGAAACTTACCCAGCTCACCCGTTTCGGAACGGTCGGGTTATGCATCTTTCAGGGGGCGGCTATAAGCATGTGGCTGGAAAATCCCGCGCATTTCGGAGACATTGTCATGGTGCCGAATCCCGGATGGCTTTTCAGGGTGACCACGGTGATAACGCTGACCACAGGCACGATATTTCTCATGTGGCTCGGAGAGCAGATGACCGAAAAGGGCATCGGCAACGGGATATCTCTCATAATAACGGCGAGCATACTCTCGCGGATGCCGGTCGCTTTCAGCCGAATGTCCCAGCTTGTAGCTTCCGGGGAAATAAATTTTCTGGTTGTGCTTATTATGATAATTCTTATATTCGCAGTGGTCGCATTTGCGGTCATAATAAACGAAAGTGAAAGAAGAATTCCGGTGCAATATGCCAAAAGGGTTGTCGGCAGAAAGGTATACGGCGGGCAGACGACATATCTCCCCATAAAACTTAATCAGGGGGGCGTTATCCCCCTTATTTTTGCAATTTCAATACTTACTTTTCCCGCAACTTTCATGGCTTTTTCCGCAAACCCCATATTGTCCAGAATATCCATGTTTCTCTCTCCGGCAAGAGGCGTCGGAATGATTCTTTATGCGCTCCTTACCGTTTTCTTCTGCTATTTTTATGCAAGCATCATTTTCAATCCTGACAATGTTTCGGACGACCTTAAGAAGTACGGCGGCTTCATCCAGGGGATAAGGCCGGGAAAATCCACGGCTGCATACCTTGAGAGAATCCTGAACCGGCTTACTCTTCCCGGTTCGCTTATGCTGGCTGGAATAGCTTTGTTTCCTTACATCATTATGCTTGTTTACAGAAGGATACCCGGCGAGGTTGCGAACCTGTTCGGAGGGATAGGCCTTTTGATTATAGTATCGGTTCTCCTTGAGACTTTGAGACAGGTTGAATCTCATCTGCTTGTGAGGCATTATCAGGGATTTATCAAGAAGGCGAAAGGCCGGTAATGAAGAAGAATCTTATTTTGCTGGGACCTCCCGGAGCGGGAAAGGGCACCGTCGGGAGCCGTCTCTCGGTAATATGGGGACTGCCTCTGATTTCATCGGGCGACTTGTTGAGAGAGCATCTCAAGAAAGGGACTGAAGCCGGGCTGAACGCAAAGAAGTATATGGACAAAGGCGAGCTGGTTCCCGATGAAATAGTAATGAAGATGATTGAGGAAAAACTATCGGAACCGTTTTGCAGTAAAGGATTTATAATAGACGGTTTCCCGAGAACCATATCCCAGGCGGAGATGCTGGAAGGGATACTTGAAGGCGGAGTTGACGTAAAGGTTATTTACCTTAAGGCGGATGACGATTTCCTTGTGGAAAGGCTTTCTCTGCGAAGGGTGTGCGGGGGATGCGGAAAAATATATCACCTGATAAATCTTCCGCCGTTAAAAGAAGGGGTGTGCGATTTTTGCGGGAGGGAGCTTATCCAGCGGGATGACGACAGAGAGGAGATTATAAGAAGAAGGCTGGATGTCTACCGGCAGATGACCGCCCCGTTGATAGAATATTATAACGTTAAGAAAATACTGCATATGATTCCCGGAGACGGGAAGCTTGAAGATACCGTCTCTGAAATAGAAAAGATAGTTAAATGGTGAAAACACCCGGGGAAATTGCGAAGATAAAGACCGCCTGCGGAATATGCAAAAGAATTCTGGTGGAACTGGGAAGTATGGTGACAGCGGGCATCACCACGTATGATATAGAAGAGAAGGGCGAAGAGCTCATAAGAAAAAACGGGGTGGTTTCCGCCTTCAAAAATTATAACGGCTATCCCGCAGGTCTGTGCGTATCGGTTAACGAAGAGGTTGTCCACGGCATACCTTCCAGAGAAAAGATGCTGAAGGAAGGGGACATTGTTTCAATAGACATAGGAGTTGTGTACTGCGGCTATTGCGCCGATTGCGCCGACACTTTCCCCGTTGGGGAAGTGAGGGAAATCCACAGGAATCTCATAGAAGCCGCGAGAGGTTCGTTCTTCGCCGGAATTATTGCGGCAATGCCGGATATGAGGGTGGGGGACATAGGTGCGGCCATAGAAAATTTTGTAAAAAGCAAAAAATTTTCCGTTGTTAAAGAATTTGCGGGGCACGGCATAGGCAAAGACCTGCATGAATATCCCGAGGTTCCTAACTTCGGGAGAAGCGGTACGGGCGAGGTTCTGAAGGAAGGTATGGTTCTTGCCATAGAGCCCATGATTAATCAGCATAAAGCGGCCGTCAGGATTCTCAATGACGGCTGGACGGTTGTAACAAAAGACGGCGGTTATGCAGCCCATTATGAAAACTGCGTGCTGATAAGCGGGCATGGGCCTGAAATTTTGACAGTTTGACATTTTATGGAAAAAAAAGAAGAAAAAATAAAGGTTTACGGAAAGATTACGAAAGCATTGCCGGGAACCGCTTTTCTGGTTGAACTGGAGAACG
>CAZAMK010000047.1:0-8650 GCA_964486345.1 uncultured bacterium | reverse complement strand
ATGGAAAAAAGCGATATAATTTTTATTACCGGAGGGCTCGGACCCACGTCGGACGATATTACACAAGAGAGCATTGCGGAGCTCCTGCGCAGAAAACTTATCTTTTCGGAAGAGATATGGGAGGGGATATGCAAAAGGTTTTATGCAAGGGGCATAAAAGATATCCCCGGGATAAACAAAAAGCAGGCGTACGTTGTGGAAGGAGCGGAAATCATTAAAAATGAAGTCGGAACCGCACCCGGACTGCTGATTAAGGAAGAAGAAAAAACAATAGTGGTTCTGCCCGGGCCTCCCGTTGAACTTGCGCCTATGGCGGAGAAGTGTGCAAAGAAACTTAAAAAGGAGAAGCAAGGAAGAGAGATAAAAATATACCGCTTCGGCATATCGGGAGAGCCGGAATCAAAAGTGGAAGAAAAAATCAACCCCATTCTTGAGAGTTACGGCGTAAGGTATACAATCCTTGCCCATCCGCAGATGATAGAACTTCTTGTCGTCTCTGATATTGCTCCCGCTAAACTAAAGGAATTTGAAAAGCGTCTAAAAGAGAGTTTCGGAGACAAGTATCTGGGGGTTAATCCCCCTTCTCTTCCGGAGATTACAGGCAGTCTGCTCCGCAGGAATAAACTGAAAATTGCAGTTGCCGAATCATGCACCGGAGGGCTTGCGGGAAAACTGCTTACAGATATCCCAGGCAGTTCGGATTTTTTTATGGGTTCATTCGTTGTTTACAGCAATATCCTTAAAAGAAGGATTTTAAAGGTTCCCAAAACGGTAATTAAAAAATACGGAGCGGTAAGCGGAGAAACTGCCCTGCATATGGCGAAAGGCGCTAAAAAGGCGGGGAAATCCGATGTTTCTATCAGCATTACCGGCATAGCCGGTCCTGCCGGAGGTTCTAAGGAAAAACCCGTCGGGCTTGTTTACATCGGAATAGGCCTGCCGAAAAACAGGTTTTATACGTACATGTTTTTGTTCCCAGGCAACAGGGAGCGCATAAGGGAAAGGGCTGTTTACCAGAGTTTTGACCTATTGAGGAAACACTTGAATGAAAAATAAAGTCATATCAACGGCAATAGCGGTTCTTGTGCTTGGAACGGCTGTAATAAAAGTAATTGCGGTGCCGCCGCGGTTGAAAAGCGCACGGTTGGTGGAAATACCGGAGGGGGCGCTTGCCGAGGAGATAGCGAAATCACTGGAACAGACGGGGGTTATAAAGGAAGCGGACTGGTTTCTTTACCTGACAAACAGATATGATGTTCAGGAGAAACTTCAGGCAGGGATATATGAATTTTCGGGCAGAACTTCTTTGAAGAAAGTAATATCCAAGATTGTCAAGGGCGAGGTTGTGCTTATCAGGTTAACAGTTCCGGAAGGGTACACCCTGAAAGAGATTGCCCAACTGCTTGAGTGGAAGAAACTGGTCGGCAGTGAAGAATTTATAAGATATGCCGAAGGAAACAAAAAACTTGAAGGCATGCTTTACCCCGATACCTATTTTTTTCCGCACGATATTTCGGCCGAAGCCATAGCAAGCACTATGTACAGGCGCTTCAAGAATGTTTTTGAAGATTTATACGGGGAGCCGGTTACCGATTCAAATTTCAGGAAGGTTAAGGAGATTGTTACGGTTGCTTCCATCGTTGAGAAAGAGGCGATGTATGCAAGTGAACGCGAAATAATTGCGGGCATCATATACAAGCGTCTGAAGAAGAATATGCCCATACAAAGCTGTTCCACCGTTTTATATGCGCTCGGCAGACCTAAATCACGGCTTTCGGGCAAAGATCTGAATATTAAATCTCCGTATAATACTTACACGCACAGGGGGCTTCCTCCAGGGCCTATATGCAGTCCCGGGCTTTCATCCCTGAAGGCCGCCGTTAGTCCGCGCAAGACCGACTATCTGTTTTTTGTTTCAATGGGCGACGGCAGAAACCATTTTTCAGCGACCTACCAGGAACATCTCAATGCTACAAAAACCTTCCTTTCTTCCGTGACAAAACCGGAAACCTCCCCTGTGCATCAGTCAACGCAACAAGAGTAAATTCGTAATTGCAGTGCCCTACCGGGCGGTTTCTTCAGCGGGCGTCTGAAGGAGGAGCGGGCACGGATGCAATGATGTTTTTTATCAAGAGCGACGAGAGAAGCCGAACGCAGACCGCCTCGCCGGGGCGGTCAAGTGTCCCGCCTGAAGAAGACCACCCGGTTGGGCATATATTAATACGAAATTCCTGTATTTTGTATCAGATTTTCTACTGTTAAGTGGGAATCACTTCTATTGTTTTTGAGGAAGGTTTTACGCCGTATTTTACAAGGAAATATGTCATTGCCGCCGTCATCGCTCCGTTGTCAAGGCAGAGTTTCGCGTCAGGGATGAAAAGTTTTACGTCTTTTCCGTCCAGAAGGCGGGCGAATCTTTCCCTGATATATTTATTCCCGGTCACTCCGCCGCCGAGGAGAAACGACTTTACATTGTATCTCTCAATGCATCTCCTTGTCTTTTCAACGAGCGTATCTCCCGCCGCTTTCTGAAACCCTGCGCAGATGTCGGGAATGTTTTTCAATCCGTGTTTCCTGACGTAATATAGAACAGCGGTCTTCAGTCCGCTGAAACTAAAATCAAGGTAATGCTCTGCATCAAGCAGTGCAACGGGAAATTTAATTTTCCGCTCATCTCCTTCCTTCGCCTCTTTTTCTATAAAAGGACCGCCGGGGAAGCCGAGTCCAAGTATCCTGCCAGCTTTGTCAAAAGTTTCGCCGCACGCATCGTCAAGCGTTCTTCCTATAACCCTGAATTCCACCGGATTTTCAATGTAAAAGAAGGTTGTGTGCCCTCCCGAAATTACAAGCCCGAGAGCCGGAAATTCAACCTCTCCGTCCAGGAAATTCGCCGCAAGGTGGGAATAGAGATGGTTGACTTTGTATAAAGGAATGTCAAGGGCGTAAGCGAGGGCGCAAGCGAATGATACTCCTACCATGAGCGAGCCCTTCAGCCCGGGATGATTTGTTACGCCTATATAATCAATATCCGACGGTTTTATTCCGCCCTGCTTCAGGGCCTTTATGAATAATTTATCTATCCGCTCAAGATGTGCCCTGCTTGCCAGTTCAGGCACTATCCCGCCGTAAGCGGAATGTATGTCTTCCTGGGTGGCTATAAGATTTGCGGCGATTTCAGCGTTTTTCAGAAGGCCTATTCCCGTTTCGTCGCAGGATGTTTCTATTCCCAGTATTGTCATGGTCATTCAAGAAGGGATGAGACGGGCACTATCTCCACGCCTTCTTTTTCCAGTTCCGGTATAATGTTCTGAAGAACTGCTATTGTATTCTTCCTTGCGTGCCCGAGGCCAATGGCACTGCCCTGCTTTCTGGATGTCTCAACAAGCTCTCGTATCTGCTTTTCTATGTATTCGGGAGTTGATTCGTTGTCAAGGAATACGTGTCTCTGCGCGGTTTTAATCCCCATCTCTTTAGCGAGCGTAAATCCCTTGCTCTGTCTTGTCGTCATGCTGTCCACAAAGAACATTTTCTTTGAGCGAATTTCATGCAGTATGACGCGCATCTTCTCTTCGTCGGCGGTGAAAGAAGAGCCCATGTGGTTGTTGAATCCCACTATGTGGGGATAATAATCCTTCAGGTCTTCGTTGAACTGGCGTATAATTTCCTCATCGGACATGGTTGTTTTAATCAGTCCCTTGTCGCGGCATTCCGCCGGCGGTGCGGGCTCCATGGGAATATGCAGTATAAGTTCAAAAATCTCTTTGTCCTTTAGTGTTTCAAAAATATCCCTGCTGTACTGGGCTTTTGGCAGAATTGACAGGGTTAGAGGCCTGTTTATCTTTTCAATCTCTTTTATAATCGCTTTATTCCATCCCACGTCGTCTATAATCAGGGCAATCTGTGTTTTCCCTGTTACCGCGGGAGGCGTTTTTTTCCTTATAATCGGAAGTTCAGGCTTTTTAATTGCAGGGAAATTAATTTTATTTCCTTTGTATTCGCGTAAAATTCCCACTGCCGCCAGCAGTATGCACAGTATCAAAAAAAGCGCAAGCGGCTGGAACGGAGAAGGGTTCCGCCCTTCAGAAAACCTGTTTTTTTTAGACATTGTTGTTTAAGACCTGTTCCAGTAGGACTTCCACGGCTTTCTCAAACTGGAGATCTCCCGGATCACCCGGGAGTATCAGCGAATCTTCAGGCATTGCAATCTTGATGTCAGGTTCAATGCCTTTGCCCTCAATGCATACGCCGGAGGGCGTATAATAATGTGCTATGGTTAATTTTAGAGACGATCCGTCTTTAAGTGGTATAAGGTTCTGCACCGACCCCTTGCCGAAGCTTTTTTCTCCCACCGATTTTGTTTCTTTCATAGTGTCTTTAAGCGCCCCCACTACGATTTCAGATGCGCTCGCACTTCCCTCATTTGTAATTAAAACAATCGGCTTGGTCCATACGGGATTTTTTCTGCTGTTGAAAGTATTTCTGTCGCTCTCTTCTCTTCCCTGCGTATAAACAATCAGCTTTCCCCTCGGCAGAAATAATTCGCTGACCTCAATGGCTGAAGACAGAAGCCCTCCGGGGTTATTCCTCAAGTCAAGTATCATCCCCTGCATGTTCCTTCTGTTAAGGTCATGCAGTACCGCCGAGAGGTCTGCCGCCGTTCTCTCCTGAAAATCCCGTATCCTTACATAAGCGAGATTGTTTTCCAGGTCTTTTTCTATGATGGACTTTACCTTTATTACGTCCCTCACAAGCGTGATTTTCTTAAGTTCTGCCGCACCGGTCCTCAAAATGCTTATCGTAACCTCCGTTCCCTTTTTACCGCGTAGTTTCTGGGCGGCCTCAAAGGTTGTGAACCCCTTTGTTGATGCGCCGTCAATCTCTATTATTTTGTCCCCCGCCTTTATGCCGGCATTCCATGCGGGGGTTTCCTCTATGGGGCTTACAACCGTTATTACTCCGTCCTTCAGTCCGATTTCCATGCCCACGCCGTGGAATTCACCTTTTGTCTCTATGTTCAATTCTTGCGTTAGGTCAGGCTCAAGGAATGAGCTGTAAGGGTCAAGGGAATTAAGCATGCCCTTCATCGCTCCGTAGACAAGCTTTTTGTTTTCCACAGGCTCTATGTACTGGTTCTGAACGATTTTCATAGCTTCAATGAAAAGTTCAATATTCCGGTAGACTTCCTCTTCCTGCTTTCTTGCCTGTGAAACTTTTGCGTCGCCGCCTATTATGACGGCAAGCGCAATTACGCTTAAAGCCGTTAGAAAGATTTTTTTCCTCATAAAAGTGACCTCCTGACTTATGTTCAAATCTTTAAAATTATACCTGTTATTCAAGCTTTTTTAAATATTCCAGCAGATTTTTCTTCAGTATGGCGGGGTTTGTCTGCCCTCTGGTTTTCTTCATTATCTGCCCGATCAGGAAGGATACCGCCTGTTCCTTTCCTCCCTTGTAATCCTGCACTGCCCTCGGATTTTCCTCAACCGTCTCTTTTATAACCGCGTTTATCTGTCCCTCATTATGTATCTGTACGAGATTCCTTTCGGAAATTATCTCTTCAGGAGGCTTTCCCGTGTCAAAAGCTTCCTGCAGCGCCTTCTTTGCAATGCTTCCCGTTATCCTCCCCCCTTCTATCATTGCCGCTATTCGCGCCATGCTTTCTGGTTTTACGGGTGAATCGGCTATATCTGTTTTGTGCGACTTCAATAAAGCGGCGAGGTCCCCCATAATCCAGTTTGCGAGAATCTTCGGATTGTTATAGCTCGCGGCGCATTTTTCAAAATAATCCGCAGTATTCTTTCCGGAAGTCAGAACTTCCGCATCGTATTCGGAGAGGCAGTAATCTTTTATGAACCGCTCTTTCCTCTGAACGGGGAGTTCTCCGACTTGAGCCGATACCTTTTCAATCCATGAAGCGTCAAACGTTAACGGAACAAGGTCAGGTTCCGGAAAATACCTGTAATCGTGCGCTTCTTCTTTACTGCGCATTTCTTCCGTTATCTGCAGCGCATCGTTCCACAGCCTCGTTTCCTGCCGCAGTTTTTCATCTTTCTTCAGCAGAGAAATTTGCCTGCGTGCCTCGTAATCAAGCGCTTTTCTCACGGCTTTGAAAGAATTCATGTTTTTTATTTCGGCCTTCACTCCCAAAGTTTCGTCACCTCTTTTCCTTACTGATATGTTGGCGTCGCACCTCAAAGAGCCTTCCTCCATGTTGCAGTCGCTCACCTCAAGATATTCAAGAATCCTTTTGAGATTTGCAAGAAACTTTTCGGCTTCTGCGGAACTTCTTATATCCGGCTCGGTGACAATTTCAATCAGGGGCACACAGCTCCTGTTTAGGTCCACGGAGGAAAACTCTCCTTCGCCCTCCGGATGTAGAAGCTTTCCGGCGTCCTCCTCCATATGAATTCTTTTAATGCGTATGGTTCGGTTGTCAATAGAAAGATATCCTCCTTCGGCAAGCGGTTCTTCAAACTGTGAAATCTGAAAATTTTTCGGCAAATCCGGGTAGAAGTAGTGTTTTCTCGCAAAACGCGAGAATGCGGCAGGCCTGCAGTTTAAAGCAACTGCGGCTTTCAAAGCCAGTTCAACTGCCTTCCCGTTTATGACGGGAAGCGTCCCGGGCAGGCCGGCGCATACCGGGCATATCTGGGTATTCGGAGCCGAACCGAATCTGTTTGAACAACCGCAAAACATCTTTGATTCGGTAAGCAGTTCCGTATGCACCTCAAGGCCGATGACTATCTCGTATTCTTCCATTTTATCCCGAACGTCCCTAAAAACGTTATATGGGAACTTGCGTTCCCGTTACACGATTGTTATACAATGGATATCAATGTATATCGCAAACAAAGTTTGCATATAATAGGAATGGAATTCCTGTAACTATTGTAGTTCTCCATTATGCTTTCCATGCGAGAAATTTATTTTATCTATTCCCTTACGGAGTGTTTCACCCTGTAGTTACGCCGGCTTTTATGGATGCCTCAAGGGTTTCGCCGGGTCCCAGCTTCAACTGGTCCCCTCTTTTAACCGCTTCCGCAAGGTTGGGCAGGCTTGAAAACGGCTCAAGCGCAATGTTGTAATTCCGTCCATACCACGGGTAGTTATAGCTTCCTCCGCCGATTCGCCAGAACCAGATGTATCTGAATATTTCCGCAGGAAATTCCATTTTGAAACCGATTCTGAACTTGTTATTGAAAATCTCGTATTTTCCTTCCTCCAGTTCAGAGAGGAAAATAACTTCGGAAACGTTATCCTTTTCCCCGGGGCAGACGCTTATGTCAACAAGACCCTGTCCGTCGGCGCCTTCCACCAATGGCCACGTTCCTGTCGTATGCTTGAGGTTTGTGTACGAAACCCCGTCGCCCCGCCCTACCGCTATCTTTGCGCTATTAATTTTTATCACGCAGTCAGGGGAAAGGAAAGGCTTTCCGAAAGCGGGATGGTGTCCCCATATGAAATCCATCTCTTCGCCGGACTTATTTGTGACCTTTTCGTCAATGGCGACAATGGAGCTGTCCTTCTCCATTGATATGGTTTTTTCTATAGCAAAAGGAGTTCTGTAAGTTTCCGTATGGAATTTTACGGACAATTTATTTGCGGTGCTTTCCTTTATAGAGTATTTCCACGGCATTAGGGCAACCTCGCCGTGCAATCCGAGTATGGCCCCTTTATACTCGCAGTTTCCCCCGCCGTTGGGGAATATTTCCTGCCATCCGCCGGGGTAATAATCCATAAAATTTCCAAGTTTTCCCTGTGCTGTTGTAACCAGTGAATACGGCTTATAGACGGGAATCGGGCTTCTCCACATGAAATCTATGTCGGAGGGTTTGTGTAGGAATTCAACTATGTCTGTTCCTTTGTCCACAAGTATTTCAAGCCGCAGGAGGTTGTTTTCCAATATCAACGCGTTTATGCCGTTCCAGATGAATTCCATCCATCTGCAGCCGCTATTTGCTGACAGCATTTCCGAATCTCCTTGCGAGGAGGGACTCATCCGTAGGTATATATCTTCTCGCGCCGGCGAAATTCCTTCTGAAATATGAATTTTCAAGCGAGGCGATTGTCACTTTCCCTTCGTTTGAACTTGCATGGATGAAAAGGCCGTTGCCTATGTATATTCCTACATGACCTATGAATCCCCTACTGTTGAAAAAGATAAGGTCGCCCTCTGCCAGCGCTTCTTTTGAAACCTGTTCGCCTTCCTTAAACTGAAGACACGATGTGTTGGGCAGGCTGATGCCTATGCTTCTGTAGACCAGTTTTGTCAGCGTTGAACAGTCAATTGACGTGTTTCCCGACCCTCCCAGCTTGTACGGCATATCAAGAAAAGTGAAGGATTCTTTTATCAGGGCGTCGCGCAGTTTTGTATCCTGAACCATGCTGGAATCCGACGAGCTGTTATCAGTGACCGGCACACAGGGAATGACAATTATCTGTCCTTCCTTTATATCCGCCTCGGAAAGCAGGTTTGTCTCTTTTATGTGTTCCGGCGTGGTGTTATATTTTTTCGCCAGCGCTTCCAGCGTGTCACCTTTCTGTATTTTATGGTAAACCTTCTCTGACATTTCTCCCATTATAGGACAGGGAGTTTCTATATCGGGCATTCTGCGGGGCGTGTTTATCTTCAATGTGCGCCCTATGACTA
>CAZAMK010000046.1:0-8786 GCA_964486345.1 uncultured bacterium | reverse complement strand
ACGAAAAAACTCTTGAGCAATTCGGCAGATGGCCGTTCAGCAGAAATTACTATGCCTTGCTGCTTGAAAAAACAAAAGGAGCGGGAGCAATAGGCTTTGATGTTATAATGACCGAGCCTTCGGAAGATGATTATAATCTTGCCGCTGCAATAAAAAAGCATGGCAGGGTTATACTGCCCGTTTATTTCAACAATAACATGGAGCCTATCCGTTCCTCTCCTATGTTTACCCCTCGTGAAATAGGACATCTGCATGCGGAACCCGGAATTGACGGGATTCTCAGAGAAATTTCCCACACTATTTATGATGGAGATGTTTTGATACCTTCGTTTGCTTCGGCGATATACGAGGTGTTCTCAAATAAAAAAATTGACAGGACAGAATTATCTTCTCTAACTATAAAGCCGGAGGAGAAAATTTTCCATACAGATAATGTGTTGATAAACTACTATGGGTCGCCGGCGACGTTTCCCTATGCTTCAATGTCGGATATTGTCAGCGGAAAATATTCCGATACCTTCTTTCTTAATAAAATCATTCTGGTGGGTTTTACCGCACCCGGAGTTGTTGACAGATTCCTGACCCCTGTCAGCCAGCAAAGAAACAGAATGCCTGGGATAGAGGTTCACGCGAATATCCTGAATAATCTGATTGACCGCTCTGCTGTCCGGGAAATAAATAACTGGTTCAAATATCTGTGCGTATTTTTAATCTCAATTATTCTCTTTACGCTTTGTGTAAAAACGAGTGAAAAAACATCGGCGGTTTTATGGCTGGCAGGACTTGTTTTAATTTCACTCGCTTCCTTCCTTCTTTTTACACGTTTTCACTTTTGGATGGAGCCGGTGCTTTTTTATCTGTCGGTTAGTTTTGTTTTTGCAACAACCTATGTATACAGGCTGGATGAAGCGGCGCGAAAAATGGATTTCAGGTATTCATCCATAATTTCCCTGCCTGCAATGGATAAAAATATAATTTCAGAAGGTATTCCTACCAGAGGATTATTGAGTTTTCTTTCGGCTGAAGGAGTAAATGCGAGGATACAAAAACTTATCTCCATAGAGGATGAATACGAGGAAAAACTTCAGGAGGTCATTGATGAAAAAACTTTAAAATTGTCAGATGCTCTTAAGATGGTTAAAACAATGAGCAACGAAATGATTTTACGTTTGGCCACTGCCGCCGAATCCAAAGATGAACACACCGGAAAACATATATCAAGAGTCGGATTATATGCAAAAAAACTTTATGAATCTCTCGGGATGTCTGAAGATTTTGTTGAACGGATAACCCTTGCAAGCAGTATGCACGATATCGGAAAAATCGGAATACCTGATAAAATTCTGCAAAAACCCGGCAGTTTGACTCCTGATGAGTTTGAGATTATGAAAAGCCATACTGTTATCGGGGAAAAGATTCTTTCCGGCTCCGTCCATCCCCTGATACAGGTGGCCGCGTCAATAGCTCTCTGTCATCATGAAAGATGGGACGGAGGGGGATATCCCCGGAGATTGAAAGGGAAGGAGATTCCCATAGAGGCAAGAATTGTTATGCTTTGTGATATTTATGAGGCTTTGAGAAGCAAAAGGCCTTATAAGAAATCTCTTGAACATCAGGAGTCTTTTTTGATAATCAGCAAAGGTGATGCCAAAACTTCGCCCGGTTATTTTGACCCGGACATACTGCAGGCGTTTATAAAAATCAACGATATCTTTTCAGAGATTTTTGATGAATATTCCGACCGGTAACATAAGCATCTTCTGTGAATTTCCGCCAATCTTGCAGAAAAGTTGGTAAACATAATGTTCAAATAAAAACTTTATACTTTTAAATTTATGGCTTATACTTATAAACGAATGCTGGAGGAGAGAGAAAATGAACTATGTTTCCTCTGAATCACGCTATATGTCCATGCGTTATAACCGTTGCGGAGCAAGCGGCCTGAAATTGCCTGCGGTATCGCTTGGATTATGGCATAATTTTGGCGGCGTTGATGTTTTTGAAAACAGCCGTGCGATGATTCTGGAAGCTTTTGATATCGGGATAACCCACTTTGATATTGCGAACAATTACGGTCCGCCTCCCGGCTCGGCTGAAAGCACTTTCGGCCGTATTCTCCGCGGTGATTTAAGGCAATACCGCGACGAATTGATTATTTCTTCCAAAGCGGGTTATTTGATGTGGCCCGGTCCATACGGAGAATGGGGTTCGCGAAAAAATCTTGTCGCCAGCGCAGACCGGAGTTTACAACGCCTCGGTCTTGACTATGTGGATATCTTTTATCATCACCGGCCGGATCCCGATACTCCCATGGAAGAGACCATGGGTGCGCTGGATTATATCGTGCGCAGCGGACGTGCACTGTATGCGGGGATTTCAAACTACTCTGCGGAACAGACGGAAAAGGCCGCCGGCATACTGAAAAAACTGGGTACTCCATGCCTTATTCACCAAGCATCTTATAATATGTTCAACCGCTGGATTGAAAAAGGACTGCTTGATATTCTGAAACAGGAAAAAATAGGATGCATTGCATTTTCTCCTCTTGCCCAGGGATTGCTAACCGACAGATATATAAAGGGAATCCCTGAAGATTCGCGCGCTGCCAAACCGCACGGTTTTTTAAAACCGGCGCAAATTACGGATGAAAAGATTGATAAAGTCAGGCGGCTTAATAATATTGCTTTGCAGCGCGGGCAGACGCTTGCGCAGATGTCTCTCGCATGGGTGCTTCGCCATCCGGCCGTAACATCTGCGCTGATAGGGGCAAGCAGGATATCGCAGATTGAGGATGCCGTCGGTTTTTTGAATAACATGTCTTTTACTTCGGATGAGATTGAAAGCATAGAAGGTATTTTGAAGGAGTGAAAATAGTTTTAAAATAGAACGGGGGGGATAAAATGAAATATTCGCAAGGGGAGATAGGGCGTATCTTTGCAATACGACTGGAAGACGGGGATGCTCTTCCTTCATCGTTGGAAAAATTTGCCGAAAACAACGGAATTGAGAGAGGCATGTGCATACTCGTCGGGGGCATGCGTTCAGGCGGTAAAATTGTTGCAGGTCCGGCATCAGGCGAGGAAATGCCGGTCAATCCGATATTTGTGCATCTGGAAGGGGTTCATGAAATAGCAGGGGTAGGGACTATTTTCCCCGACAGCGAAGGAAAACCTAAGCTTCATATGCACGCTTCTATGGGAAGGAAGGATAAAAGTGTTACAGGATGCATCCGTCCGGGCATACAGATCTGGCAGGTTGGAGAGGTTATACTTCTGGAAATCAAAACAACCGGGCACAGGGTTAAAGATGAAAAATCAGGTTTTGAGCTTTTGGAGCCTTAATTTGAATTTCAGCAAAAAACAGTCAGGTTGTTTTATCGGACACAGATGGTTTCATGTCCTTTAAGGAAGCTCTGCTTGCCTTGCGCATTACTAAATTTACGGGTATGGATAAGAGCGCTATTTTATTAAGTCGGGCCGTTCTTTTGAAAATAGAGCGGTATGACGATATCTGTTTCCTTACCCAGTAATAACCGTTTTGCAATTCGTCTACGCTAAGAAGAGTCGGTTTGAAAACAACTTCGCCGCATGTGTATTTTGACCAGTCGCGTTCAAAAAGCCTTCCCTGTTCGTCAAATTGTTTATATAGACGCGTTCCGGGAAGCGGAGTAAGGATGGAGAAGCTTGCCATCTCAATCCTGTTGCGCTCAATAAAATCAACAGTAGTCTCAAAAACCCCTTTGTTATCCGAATCAAAGCCGAAAATAAAAGCGCCTATAATCCCTATTCCGCTGTCATGTATTTTTTTTATCCCTTCGCCGTACTCGTTAATGCGGTTAACGGTTTTATGTACCTGTTTTAAACCTTCGGGAGACAGGGATTCAAAACCTATAAAAAGCCCAATGCATCCGCTTTTTGCGGCAAGCCGCAGCAGTTCCCTGTTATTGGCGATAATTATGGAAGCCTGTCCGAACCATCGTATCTTCAGCGGTATCAAAGCCTTGAAAAACTGTTTTGCGTAATCTGGACGTCCTGCTATATTGTCGTCCACAAAAAATACTATTCTCCGGTTTTTTAATAACTTAACTTCCTTTATCACGTCCTCAATAGGCCTTATGCGGTAAGTGCGTCCGAAGAAATCCGATACACTGCAAAAATCACAGCCGAAGGGACAACCTCTCGTTGTCTGAACTAAATCCATCTCCCTGTAAAATTTATTTCCGAACAAGAGGTCTTTTCTCGGCAAGGGAAGATTTACAAGACTCGGTTTTTCGGAGGAACTGTAAAATTTCTGCAATTTGCCGTCTTTGAAATCCTTCAGCAATTGATGCATTGTCGCTTCCGCTTCCCCTATGACCACGGCGTCGGCATGGAGAGATGCTTCCTGCGGCAGGGCTGATGGATGGATGCCTCCCATGATTACCGGAATCTTTTTTTCTCTGAATTTGTCCGCAATTTCATATGCGCGGGGGGCGGTGGATGTTAAGGTGGTTATTCCGACCAGGTCAACTTTTTCGTCAAAATCTATTCCGTCCAGGCTGTCGTTGATTAATTTTATGTCTGCATCCGCGGGAAATAATGCCGCAACGGTTGTAAGGCTTAACCGGGAAAACTGTATTGCTTTTTCCCTTTTTGTAATGACTGATACCGGTGATTTGGGCGAAATAAGATTTACCCGCATAATTAATTCCTTGAAGTTGTAATTTTACAATATTATTAAAACATTTATTAAAAGCAAACTAAGGAAGAAACTTTCTGTGGATAAAATAAGAATAGCACATGAAGGGAAAAAATGCAAAACAACAAATACCGAATGAATGAAAATTTTGACAAAAAACAGGGTTAATATAAAATAAATCTGCTTTTTAATTTCCTTGAGTTTTACTAAAATTGTAAAGGGAACTACAGAGTTTTCGGTGTTCATAAAAGAGAGGAAAGAACATGAAATTGTATGCACAGTTTAATAAAGAAGACGGGCAGGTGAGGTTAGGCATCACGGGAAGCAATACATATTTCAGGATATCGCTCGCTTCTTCGGCGGATACGGAGCAGTATCTTGAAAAGTGTGAAGTTTCTAGCATCAAATACAAGCGGAGAGGGGAAGCATGGCAGGCGGAGGTTATCTGGAAAAGTTCGCTCTGGAAGAGTAAAAAACATTATTACAGGTTTGAAAACGGGCGCTTGACTCATTGGATTGAAATTACCGGAAAAGGAAGTGTTTCCCGGCTTACCTATTTCAACGGTACGGTTGACGGAGAGGAGCTGGCGTGCGTTCCGGGTTTCGGCAGTGTTTACGTTGCCTGCCCCAACTTTCTTGACAAGCCGTACTCGCATCCTTCGGAGTTTACCGGAATTTCCGCAGGCAATCTTACGGAACTGTGGGGCAGTGCTCTGAATACCGGCCCTCTGATGTTTGCTTTCGGGGAAAGAGGACAAAACGGATGGATAGGAGCCGGTTTGTTCGCCATGCCGGGACAGTATGGCTTTCAGACTATGGCGTTTAACATGAAGCGTTCAGACGTTCAGGATAGCATTATCGGCACGCAGGCAGTTACACTGGATTACTCCGGCGATGAGAAAGTGAACGGCAAATGGATTTCTCCAAAGATTGAACTCTTTGCAGGGAAAGATGAGCATGACTGCCTGCAGTCCTATTGTCGGAGGGTTTACAGCCAGGGGTGCGCGTTAAGGAGAAAGGCCCTGAATGTGAAATGGTGGAGGGAGCCGATATTCTGTACGTGGCATGAGCAGGTTGCCCTCGGGCGCATGGAAAAGCTGACTCATGCCAGTCGGCAGGAGATGGAGAGCGGCGGGGACTATTTCAACAAAGTCAGCGAGAAAAATGTACGCAGATGGCTTAATGTTTTTGAAAAGAAAGGCATACGGTTCGGCACGATTATAATTGACGCTACATGGCAGAAAGACCAGGGTTCCAATGAAGCGGATATTTCAAGATTCCCGGATATGAGGGCTTTTATTGATGAGCTCCACAGCCGCGGCTACCGTGTTGTGCTGTGGATTGATGCGTGGAGCGGGATGATTTTTCCCAAAAAATGGTGTGTTTTGCGCGAGGGCAAACCGGTCATAGCTGATGCTACACATCCCGAATACCGCGAATACGTGAGAAAAATGGTGCGGCGCATGCTTGGCAGTGGGCCGGATTGTTACAATGCAGACGGCCTCAAGATAGACGGGACCAATGTCCTTCCGGGCGGGAAGGGCCTGCGCTCCCATAAAAATCTGTATGGATTTGAATTTCTGCATGAATATCTGAAACTGATGTATGATGCGTCGAAATCCGTAAAGCCCGATGCGTTGATAGACCTTTACGGAGCAAATCCGTACCTTTCGGACTGCTGTGACATGGTCAGACTGGGAGATTTGTATACGTTCAGGGGCGACCCTGTGCATACTATGCGCTGGCGCACAGAAGTGATACGCGCGGGACTGCCGCACGTTGTTATTGATACGGACGGGGCGCTGCGCTTCAGCGTGAGGGAAGATTCGGAAGAACTGTTGAAAGAGCAGGCAAACCTGGGTATCCCGTGTCTTTATCAGGCGGAACACATGATTAAAAAAAGGGGGTTTGTGAAAGAAAAATTACGTAAAGTGACAGAGGCTGAATACCAGCTTATCCGTTACACGCTGAATTCCTATCGGAAGAAAAACGGGTTGTGATTCTGTACGGTAAAGGAGGATAAAAAATGAAAGGCAAGGCGGTAAAGAAAGCTGGACTTCCTCCTGGGTCGCTTGTTTATGCCGGGGATAAGATTGAAAAGGAAAAGGTGCGGCTTACTCTGTTCAGTTACAGTGAGGAAGTCTGCGAAGAAAAGGAATTATCCGGCATTGAGGAATCCTTTAAGTTTTTTGAGAAAAAAGACAGAATTAAATGGCTCAATGTTGATGAACTGCATGATACCGGGATTATTGAAAAAATAGGCAGTTTTTTGAATATCCATTCCCTGACGCTGGAGGATATACTTAATACTGAACAAAGGCCGAAGGTTGAGGAATATCCGGA
Source organism: uncultured bacterium (assembly GCA_964486345.1). Taxonomy (GTDB): domain Bacteria; phylum Ratteibacteria; class UBA8468; order B48-G9; family JAFGKM01; genus JAFGKM01. The sequence continues at coordinate 1,766 of CAZAMK010000046.1, read as the reverse complement.
ATATATCTTCATTGTTCTTAAGATGATTTATCCGAATATCAGCGGTGATGATCTGGTCACCGAACAGGTAAGTATTGTTTTAGGCGCCGATTATGTCATCACTTTTCAGGAGGTTGACGGAGATATCTTTGGACCTGTAAGAGAAAGGTTGAAAACCGGAAAAGGCAGGATAAGAACGATGGGTGCCGATTATCTTGCCTATCTGCTGATGGATGCGCTTGTTGACAATTACTTCATAATCCTTGAAAAATTCGGAGAGGAAATTGAAGAGATAGAGGAGGTTCTTCTGAATACTCCTCAAACTGACACTCTTCACAGGATTCACAGTCTTAAGTGGGATTTACTTTCTATGCGCAAGTCTTTATGGCCTCTAAGAGAAGAGATTAACAACCTGATAAAGTCTGAATCTGTTTTAGTTAAGGAAACCACCATTTTGTATCTCAAGGATCTTTATGACCATACAATCAGGGCCGTAGATATTATAGAAACGTTAAGGGATTTGATTTCAGGCATGCTGGAAATATACCTTTCAAGCATCAGTAACAGGATGAACGATGTTATGAAAGTGCTTACGATAATCGCAACGATATTCATACCGCTGACGCTGGTAGCGGGTATATACGGCATGAACTTTGAGTTCATGCCGGAACTGCATATGAAATGGACTTATCCCGCCGTTTTACTTTTTATGTTAGCAACCGGCCTGGGGATGTTTTTTTACTTCAAAAAAAGGAAATGGCTTTGAACGAATGATTAGTTTATAATAAACGAAAATATGGAGGGACGAAATGAGTGAGAAATTGAAAGGTAATATGATGATTGCGCAGAGCGGCGGGCCCACGGTTGTAATCAACCAAAGTCTTGTCGGAGCGGTAATAGAAGCTAAAAAGCATAAACAGATAAAAGGCGTTTACGGTTCGCTCAACGGGATAAAGGGCGTGATGGAAGAGAGGTTTGTGGATTTGAGGAAGGAAACATCCGCAAACCTTGCCAGTGTTGCGGCTACTCCCTGTTCTGCCCTGGGCAGTGTTAGAAAGAAACCTAACGAACAGGACTGCGAGATTATTTTCAGAGTGCTGCAGAAATACGATGTGAGATTTTTCTTTTATATCGGCGGGAACGATTCGGCCGAAACCGCAAATATTCTGAATGAAAGCGCCAAAAGAGTGAATTATGAATTCAGGTGTTTTCATATTCCTAAGACTATTGACAACGACCTTCTGGAAAACGACCATACTCCCGGCTATGGCAGCGCGGCAAAATTCGTGGCTATGGCGGTTATGGGCGATAACCAGGATAATGCTTCGCTTCCAGGTGTTAAGATAGACGTTGTTATGGGAAGGCACGCGGGGTTTCTCGTTGCCGCATCCGCCCTCGGGAGAGTTAACGAAACGGACGGTCCGCATCTTATATATTTCCCGGAGAGGCCATTTACAAAAGAGCAGTTTCTCAAAGATGTTGAAAAGTCATATTCAAAATACGGCAGGTGCCTTATAGCCGTTTCCGAAGGCATTTCGGATGCGAAGGGAGAAGCCATAGCGTCTAAGTTTACAAAAGAGGTGGATACCCACGGAAACGTACAGTTGAGCGGGACCGGAGTTTTGGGCGATTTGCTTGCAGACATGATAAAACAGGAGTTAAAGATAGGCCGGGTGAGAGCCGATACATTCGGATATCTGCAGAGGTCTTTCCCCGGTATATCCTCTGAAATTGATGCAAAAGAAGCTTTTGAGGCGGGCAAGCTTGCAGTCAGATACGCAGTGTCG
>CAZAMK010000045.1:0-8798 GCA_964486345.1 uncultured bacterium | reverse complement strand
CAATCCCCTTGTCGGCAGATTCCCGTTCTTTGAGCGTCAGAGCGAGAGACTGCCTCGCATCTTCGGGAGTAACTACGTTAAAAGGCTTGTTGTGCGACACATGGTCTATGAAATATCTCAATTCATGAAAATACCCGCCGAGGTCGTCAGTATTCCCATCCGTTCCTTCCGCCCTGATTTTCTGGAAAACAGGCCTGTCCACCTTGCCGGAGGATTCGTAAACGACAAGGGACGGGTTATTTCGCGAGTTGAATTCAACGGCGGCTTTTTCAAACCTGGCAGTGTAACTCATCTCAAAAGGGAATCCGGCGGGATAAGCCCATCCGCCTTCCGCCGTTACCACAACATCATTTTTAAATGTGAACGTTGTGTATACATGGGAATTCTTAATGTCGTCTTGTACAACTTTTGAATATATTTTTACAGGCTCATCTCCCATCAGGTACCTGATAAAATCGGTGTCGTGTATATGCAAGTCCAGCAGAGCGCTTCCCGACTTGGATTCGTCAAGAAGCCAGTTCTGCCATCCCCATGTCGGGGTGGGCGAGATTCTCCTGCAGGAAAGAGTTTTAAGCTCCCCGTATTTCTTCCGGTCGCAAGCTTCTTTAAGAAACTTGTATTCCGCCCAGAATCTGACAACGTGCGCAACCATAAACCTGACGTTATTCCTCTTGCATACCTTTACCATTTCGTCCGCATCCTCAAGATTTAGCGCCATGGGCTTTTCACACACCACGTCCTTTCCGGACTCCGCCGCTTTAATAACGTACTCTCTGTGAAGGAACGTCGGAAGGCACACGTCAATAACCGTAATATCCTGCTTGTCAAAAAGCTGCTGGGCATCGTAATAAGGGATGGTCTTGAATTTTGCCGCCAGCGATTTCGCCTTCTCTCCCCGTATATCTGCAATACCCGCTATCTTCACGTCCGGAAGCTGGCTGTAAACGTTCGCATGCATGCTTCCCATAAATCCCGCTCCTATTATCCCTACCTTTAACATTTTTTCACCTCTCGTTTTCAAAAAACAAAATACCGCTGATATGATTTTTAGTTTTAATTCTGGGAGGCTGTTTAAGATACCTTCTATTTCCAGACCAGGCTGAAAACAAATATATTCCTGCCTTCGGCGGTAGATATGAACCTGCCGTCAGCCATGGCATCAATAAAATTAACCTTCCCGCTCAAATTGTATCCCCACAACTGCTTTTTATCGTACGACAGAAAATAGGCGTACTGACCCCTGTTTCCCGCCATAAGCTCTATGATTTCCTGTTTGAAGGGAGCGTATTTAACCTCCTGCCCGGCATCAAAGCTTACCAGTTCGTTTCCGGATGCGTCATAGATGAAGGTTTTTCCGGAAGACGTCACCGCACAACTGTAATTGCTTTCGCCGGACACATCTATGTCCGTAACCCTGCCGCCGAGGTTCTTTTTCCACAGAATATTTCCCTCATCCGAGAAACACCAGTAATCGCCGTTGTCCATTCCCACAAAAACCTTGTGCGAATCGGGTGATATTCTAACCCTCGTAGCCCAGCGCGGTACTCTTTCCTGCCAGAAAGCCTCTCCCTTTCTGTCCTTGAAAATAACCTCGTCATTCACTCCTATGACAATAAACCGCCCTTCTCTTGAAATATCCATGTCTCTCACATAATTGCCAAGCTTTTCCTTCCACCTTATAACTCCGCTCTTGTCTGCAAAAGACAACTGCCCGTTGAGAGCCATCCATGCGTAGTATTCTCCGCAGGGTGAAACGGCTACTCTTACGATTTTTTCGGGCATGCTGAATTTCCTTAACAAAGCGCCTTTTGCGGTAAACACGTACACAGCTCCGCTCTCACAGCCGGCAATCACCCTATTGCCGTCCAATGACATCTTCAGGTCGGTTATAAGACTGTCCGTTTCATAACTCCAGAGGAATTCATTTTCCGGCAGGAAGAGACTGTCCGGTATCTCCTTCCCCTGGAACTGAAGGGCAAATCTTTTCACAAGATTGCCGATATACATGCTTGACTGCGTTTTATATTCGTAATTTTCAAACCATATCTGCTTTAGGGGGTCAAAAACGTCAACACGGAAAATAAAATAATTATCTATCAGCGTAAGCGACGGCCTCAAGAGATAATCGGCATTGAGTATTTTCCCGAATTTTGACAACTCTTCGGGATACTGAAAATCTTCCTTCACCATCTTTTCTTCGGTTATAACCCTGTCAAAATCCTGCCTCTGTATAACGTTGAAATTCTTCATCCCGTTTGTTTCGTCCGCATAAATCTTCTGGAAATCGCTCTTTATAAAATCCTGAACGCCGCTGAAGAAAACATCAAGAGACAGAATGTTCGGCTTCTTGAGCTGAATGTCTATGCCTTTCAGTTTCCCTGCTATCTGCCCCGGCGAAAATGCGGTTCCGTGGAAATTTCTGGATTCCACAACCTTGTTGATATTCTCGTATACCATCCTCGCTTCCTGCAGTTTGCCCTCTTTCTGAAGGATTTCAGCCATTTTAGCCATGTATGAAGTATCGGGGATAACGGAAAGAAGCAGGTATTTTTCATAATACCGCAGGGCATCCTTTACCTTATTGTGCGAATATGCAAAATCGCCTATAATGCGGCAGAGATATGCATCAGGAGCCGCATTTTTAAGGTGCTTTAGCGCCTTTGTGTCCTGCGGCCATCCCTTTGGCCAGCTGGAAGGGGCAAAAGGCCTGGTTTCCTCAACCTTCTTTTCCGCAAGCCCGAGATAATATTCGGCTTCCTTCAACCTGCCCGCGCCGTCCTCTCTGTTGGCCCTCTCTATATACGACCATACGTTGCGCGTAAACACTGCGGACAAATCCCTGTTGCCGTCATACCACTCACTGCAGAATGCAACGCCCGCCGCAAACATAAGAAAAAATAAAACCGTGAATATTCTCTTTGTTCTTCCCATGTCACTCCTTGAAATTAAGGATTCCGAACTGTTCAGGGTTATCTATCCTGCCGGACCATGAAGTCCCCGGCATATGCTCCGATTCCCTCTGGAAATTTATGCTCCACATGCTTCCCGCAGGGCTTTCGTAAACCTTCAAATCGCTAAGAGGTATGGCCATTTCAAGAATCCATCTTTTGCTCTCTTTGGACGCTTTCACTTTCCAATCCGCAGTCCATGACCTTTGAGGTTCGTTATCCGTATACATTCTCCATATGTAGTAGTATTCCACGTGTTGTTCGGGATGAACGACAAACTGGTACCATTCCCTGTAAGAATTCGCCGGGTTGATTGAAACGGTGACAATGTCCCGCGATTCAAGATTGACTTTTGAAATATCAGGGTCGTCGCAGACCAGAAGAACGTAAAGATTTTTTTCATCATAGCCAACCGCCGCCGTAGTGTGAACGGCGGACTTAATCCTGTCTCCTTCAACCTCTATGAACATGTCCGCTTTTTCGGTCATCTGCCAGAAAACGTCCTTGTCCGAGCCGTCTATTTCAACAGGCGTTTTAATCTTCAACGCATTCATGCGCCTGGCGGTAACTTCGTGTATGCCGAGTTTTTCAAAACTAAATTTTTCCCTTAAGGCCGGCACTCTGCTTTTTAGACTTGAGGGAATTGCCGCATCCGTGAGATAAATATTGGCTTCTGTCCTAACCGGCTCAACCGGCTCTTCGGACAGCCTTACAAGGAATTCAAGCCCCTTCTCCTCGCCGAGCCGCGCGAGGGCCCACGCGCATACAAGTTTCACGTCAAGCTCCGCCCCGGCAAGCCGCCTCAAAAGCAGAGACGATGTGCTTTTCTCTTTTAAAAGTCCGAGCGTCTCGGCCGCAGGTTTCTGGTAAACGGGATTGTCGCTTTCAAGATACCTCACAGCAACCGGCAGTCCATCCTTTATCCCCATCTTTGCCAGCGACCGCGCGCAGATAACGTTGAATTCAGAGTCTGGATGCCTCAACCCTTCCTTAAGAAGCGCCGCCGCCTCCATATCCTTTATCTCCCCGAGAGTAATCGCGGCAAGTTTCTTCATGGCGATATCCTGCTCTTTTATCAGGTTTCTTGCGCTTTTCGCAAAAATTTTGTCCGGGTTTTCTTTAACCATGGCAAGCATTTTCTGGCGGACTTCCGGATACTTTGACGAAGCCATCTCAAGCAGCAATCTTGGCAGAGCCCTTGCTCCCGCAATGCTGTCCACCCTTTCCAGAGCAAATTTCCTGTCGTCCGCCGAAGAGCTCTTAAGCTTTTCCCTTATCCCTTTTACCGCCGAACCCAGAATACCTGATGCTTCGTCTCTTACTATTGGGGAGGAATCGTAATTTTCAAGGTATGTAACCGTGCGCAGGTAATCCTTATCAAAAATGTCCAGGTATGACATTGACCTGACAGCCGAATGCCTTACTGCCGCATTCGATTCTTCAACCTTCTGCATTATGAAATCCCTTACACTGCCGTCTCCTATCTTACCGAGTATCTTTAAGCCCGCAAGCCTCGCTTCAAGAGGAAAATTCCTGTCATCTATGAACCTCTGCAGTACGGGGTAAAAAAGCGGGTCGTCAGTTTTCTCAATAAGCCTCGCCGCATATTCTTTAACCTCGTCCGAAGAATCTGCGAGACATTCCGTAATCGCCGGATATGAAACCGGATTCTTGAATTTCTCAAGTGCCCAGAGAGAATAAATCCTTACCGTCTCGTCTTTATCGGTCAACCCTTTTATTATCCCGCCGATACCTTCCTCCATCTGCAGGTTTACGAGAGTTTTAATGCTCTCTATTCTGACTTTGGTTGACTCGTCAACCAGAAGGCCTTCTATATCCCTGCCTCCGTCCTCGCTTCTGAACCTCTCAAGCGCCCAAAGCGACCTTATCTTTATCTCGTCGTTATCGTCCGAGAGCATTTTTACAAAATGAGGAATTGCCCTCCTGTCGCCGGTCGCCTCAAGCAGCCACAAACTTCTTATTCTTATTTCGACATTTTTACTCTTAAGGGAATCAAAAACGGGTTTAATCGTGCTTTCAGGGAATTTCTTGAACATTGCCCGCGCCTCATCCCTACCCATCAGCGTCAGCATTGCCCACAGAAGCTTTTCTCTGACTTCATCCCTTGAATCGGACATATAGCCCAAAAGGTCGGGAAGGACGGTTTCGTCTCCGTACTTGCTTAAACCTACGGCGGCGTGATACCGGACCTGCCAGTAGCTGTCCTTCATCGCGCGCTTGAAATCCGGAATTAAATCTCCTTCTCCGTATTTTGCAAGACCCTGAACGCCGTAAAGCCGGACCTGCCAGTAGCTGTCTCCGAGAGCGGTGCGGAAATAGGGCATACAAGTTGAATCACCAATTATAAGAAGAGCGTTTGCCGCCCTGCTCCTTATCTCCTCGTTTTTTTCTTCGCCGAGAACGGCTCCGAGGTCAGGCAGGTAAACCTTGTCTTCCTTTTGTACGATGCTGTTTATAATCTGCACCTTCTTTTGAAAAACCCCAGATTTGAGGCCTTCTTTTATTTCAGTCCCGGCTCCGTGAAGGACGCCGCCCGCTAAAATAAGAAAACTTGCAAACAGACTTATGTTTCTCAATCCCGTTTTGTTAGCCATTTATCACCTGTTTTTTGAAAAAGCGCGGGAACCCTATATCCGCAATTATTATCTCGCCGCAATATTCAGGCCCCCTGTTTATGTAAAAACCTTTTTTGGCGAATCCAAAACTAACCGTAAGATTTCCTTTGACGGTATCACCGATAACAACGCCCTCGTCGGCATCCAGTCCCGACGGGATATCGGCGCAGACAACAAATCGTCCGCTTTCGTTCATCGCGGCCACGGCCCTTGCCGGAACGCCCGATATGCCGCCTTTCAAACCCGTTCCGAAAACGGCGTCAATGACAACATCCTCTTCTTTTAAAAGCCCGCTTTTAAAATCACCGCTTCCGAATAAAAAAGCGTTGACCTTCATTTTACATAAAATATCATAGTTTGTAAAGGATAATTTTGTGAATTGTTCAGGCGGAGCGGTACAGACAATTTTCACGTCAACTCCCGCATTGAAAAGGTATCTTGCGGCAACAAACCCGTCTCCCCCATTATTTCCACTGCCTGAAACTACGCAAACCTTCAGATTTTCAGTCTCTCCGAACCTGCTCTTTATGATTTCGGCGGTCATCCTTCCGGCATTCTCCATGAGAATCAGTCTGCTTATACCGTATTTTTCCTCTGTTTCCCTCTCAATATCAAATATCTCCCGCCTCGTCAAACCTTCATTTTCAGAAGTAGACATTTTACATCTCTGTCCAAATTCCCCTTAAATTCCCCCTTTGCAAAAGGGGGAGACAGGGGAATTTATCCTTATTTTTCCGCCAGCCGGGCAAGAAGAGCCTCGGCCACTTTGTTGACCGGCCCCGCCCCTATAGTAAGCACAACATCTCCCTGCTTTACAATCTCAAGCAGGTATTCCGTTATCTCCTCAAACGTTGGAAGGTACAGCGCCTCCCTGCCGTTTTTTCTTATCTTCTCAACAAGTATCTGCGCATTGACAAGCTTCTTCTCCATAACGGAATCCCTTACAAAATAGATGTCAGGGACGACAACCTTGTCAGCCTCGGAGAAAGACAATGCAAACTCTTTAAGGAGGAACCGCGTACGGCTGTATTGATGCGGCTGGAAAACGACTATAAGACGGTTCCCGGGAAACATCCTCCTGACACATCCCAACGTGCACATTATCTCGGTGGGATGGTGGCCGTAATCGTCCATTACCGTAACTCCCTTCTCTTTGCCCAGCAGTTCGCATCTTCTGTGGACTCCCTTGAATTCCGCCAGCCCCTCCTTAATCCCTTCCCATGGAACACCGACCTGCCTCGCGCAGGCAATGGCGGCAAGAGAATTCTGAACGTTGTGCAGTCCCGAAATGCCCAGTTTCACAGACTCGCACTTTTTCCCTTCAAAGAAACACTCAAATTCGGAAATATCTTTCATGAAACTTATATTTTTTGCGGTCCATCCTCCGTTCTTAAGCCCGTAAGAAACAGTGTTTTTCTTCTTAAGTTTTTTCGCAATTTCGGAGGCGTTCCTATCATCCGCGCAATACACCACCGTTCCGTTTTCCCCGCGCACGTTTCCGGCAAAATCAAGAAATGCATCTTTTATGTCTTTTATGTCTTTGTAATAATCCAGGTGGTCCTCTTCTATGCTTGTGATAATCGCTATCTCCGGATTATAATTCAGGAAAGACCTTTTGTATTCGCACGCCTCCACGACAAGCAGTTCACTGCTTCCGACGCCGGAATTGCCCAGTCCTCTTATTTCGCCCCCGAGCAGAAACGAGGGTGAATAACCGGCTTTCTTAAGGATTGAAACCACAAGGGATGAAGTCGTCGTTTTTCCGTGCGTGCCGGCAACCGCTATGCCTCTGCGCTTTTTCATCAGGCAGCCCACCGCCTCTGGATAGGTCAGCATCGGTATGCCGTATTCAACGGCTTTTTTATATTCAGGGTTGTCAGGAAATATCGCATGAGAGAAGATGACAAGATCTGTTTTTCCTGCGGAAATATTGGCGGCTCTCTGGGGGCAGAAAATCTTCACCCCTGCGCTTTCAAGCTTCTTTAAAACCGAAGAAAGAACGTTATCAGAGCCGGAGACCTTTTTGTCAACGTCAAGCAGAAGCTTCGCCAGCCCGCTCATGCCCGTCCCGCCAATGCCTATAAAATGTATTTTTTTTGCGGAGTCAAGAATGTTTTTTTTCATTTTTTAACAAGTCCATTATCTCTCCGGCCGTCGCACCTCCGGAATCAGAAATAGAACATTTCTCCAGATTTCGCTTTACAGCATCGTAATCCTTCAGCGTTTTTTCAAATACGGCAGGAAATTTTTTTATATTTTCTTCACTCTGCTCAAGCATACTGCACCCGCCGCGCCCGGCGAAATATGCGGCGTTATGTTTCTGATGCGCCCCCGCGTATGGATAAGGGATAACGACTGCTGGTATCTTCCACCCGCTTATTTCCGCAAGTGTGCCTCCCCCCGCCCTGCAAACCGCAATATCCGCAATATTATAAAGCTTCGCCATGTCATAGTAAAAATCAAAAACCTTCGCCCTTACCTTGCACCTTCCGTAATCACCCTCAAGTTTTTCCTTTTCCTTTCCCGCAAGATGGATGAACTGTACTTTCTTTCCGCTTAAATATTTCAGGTTTTCAGCCACTATTCTATTGATGAAAGAAGCTCCCTGGCTTCCGCCGAGCACAAGTACCGTCTTATTCTCTCCGGAAAAACCGAATTCTCCGCGCAATTCGTCCGCGGAAAATTTCCGCTTGAAATCGCTCACAATCGGAAACCCCGTGACCACTGTTTTCCTTTTCGGGAGCGCGGCAAAATGCGGGAAGGAAAGCGCAATCCTGTCGGCTATGAGAGCGGAGAGTTTAGTCACTTTGCCGGGAAGAAAATTCTGTTCGTGAACAAAAATCTTTTTATTGAGAAGCCGCGCCGCGAGGAGGAAAGGAACGGTAGTATAGCTGCCGGTAACGACCAGTCCGTTAAACCTGCCTTCGGAAAGAAATATAACCGCGCGAAAAAAGAGCCATACGAATTTAAACGGAGAGAGAACGTTCTTTAATGTTATACGGACTTCCGGAACGGCCTTGTATTTAAACCCCTTTTTCTCAAGCCACCGTATCAGGTATTCCCTGCGGGGCACAAAAAAACTTACGGCGATGTTCCCTTCCCCCGCAAGCTCCTCTCCTATCGCAAGGCCCGGGAAAAAGTGCCCGCCCGTGGGTCCCGTAACTATGGCAACCTTCAGCTTGTTGACTGACATCCGTATATTATAGCATACCCC
>CAZAMK010000044.1:2449-9096 GCA_964486345.1 uncultured bacterium | reverse complement strand
TTCGGCCGTAGTTTGCAACGACTTTAAATCCTATATATTCAAGGACTTCCCTGATGTGGCTGTTGCATATTGCCGGCGTTCCCTTCAATTTTCTCTCTAAAGCCGTTTTTTTTATCTCTTTGTCGGTTTTATTTATTTCCTTTTCGGCTTTTTCCCTGTTTTGTTCAAAAAAATCGCGGTATTGAGGGAATTTTTCGGAGAGTATACTTGATATTTTCAAGTAAGCCTTTTTTTGATTATCAGGAACAAGCCAGCTGCCTTTGATTTCTACGATGACAGGCTTGAATCCCTGGATTTTTACAGCTGAAGTCATATCTTTAAGATATTCTTCAAATCCGTGGGCAAAAAGGATGCCGCTGTTTTCTATCGTTTTCAAATCATTTACTTTTAAATCAAAATGTCCCGGGCAGGAACCGGGCGGTACGAGTGTCGCAACTGCTATCTTTCCTCCCCCTATTTCCCTGATGATAGAAGAAAGAACGCTGGTTGTCGCTGCCAAATCCTGTCCGTAAACAAAACCTGACGATAACAATAAAATCCATGCTAAAACAATACTGAAAGAAGTTCTTTTCATTTTAGATTTGACCTTTTAGTTTTCACTTTTGAGTTTAATAAGATGTATCCCAGTACTTCTGCCATTCTGGCGCTATCACGGTTCCCTGTGCTCCTGTTCCGTCAGCATTGCTGTGATATTCTTCAGGCCTCATCCACCTGACGCTCCCGTCGCCGAAAAGCAGGTTGCTTCCGCCTGAATGAATGCGGACAACAGCCCAGTATGACGTAGACCCTCCGGCGATATCAACACCTGCCGGGCTTGATACTCCGTCTGCCGAATAAGGAGGCCCTGCGTTGCATCCGCCCCTCCCGTCCGTAGGCCTTCCCCAGTCAAGAAGAATTATCTTGCTTGCAAGATTTCTCGTCTGTCCTTCTTTCCTGCCGGCAAAGCCGGGGTAAATCCCAGAACCTATATTATACCCCTGACCCCAGTACCAGTTGGAAATCTGCTTTCTGCTGGGGCATTTGCATATTTTATCACGCATATCTGATGATACATACGTCCACAGTTTTGTTTTCCAGTTTGGATTGTCGGGATACCGTTCCTCAAAATCAAGTTTATACATTTCAAAAGAAATTCCTACCTGTTTAAGGTTGTTAATGCATACGGCGCTCCGGGCGCGTTCTCTCGCTTTTGACAGCGCCGGAAGCAGCATTGCCGCCAGAATTGCTATGATGGCTATTACCACCAGCAATTCTATCAGGGTAAAACCTGAGTGTACAGCGTATAGCGTACAGCTTTCGTCTTTTTTTTGCAAACCTCTCAGGTTTGCAGTTTTTTCTATCCTATCTTTATACATTTCCATTCCCTCCTTTTTTATTAAGTGTTACTATTTTATCAAAAGTGCTACCGCTTGTCAAGAGAGAATTCTGAAACAGAGAATTCCAAAAAATGTTTTCTTCAGTCTGTCCTTTTTGTGATTTTTATAAGGAGTATTATAATTAGGGAAATGTAAATAAATTGTGTTTGGGGAATAGATAGAATATAAACCCCTTACTTTAAAAGAACGGGGTTCGGGACTTGTGACCCGGGAAAAGACAGAAGTAAAGGAAAGTATTTTTCAAATCCCGAAACCCTGATCACGAATCCCGGTAGTTAAAGAGGAGGTTTTTGTGGAATGCGAGTTTGACGTTCTTATTATCGGAGCGGGGGTTGTAGGCTTATCTGTGGGGAAAGAACTTGCCGAAGCAGGTTATACGACAGGACTTCTGGAGAAAAACTCAAAGTACGGACTGGAAACAAGTTCAAGAAACAGCGAGGTTTTGCACAGCGGCATCCACTATTTCCCCGGTTCGTTTAAAGGGAAGCTTTGCGTTGAGGGCAACAGATTGCTTTACGAATTCTGCGGCAAACACAATATACTGCATCAAAAGACGGGCAAGATTACGATTGCGGTGACAGAAGATGAACTTCCTGAAATTGAAAAACTTTATAATGCAGGGATTGCAAACGGTGTAAAAGAAATGTCTTTACTCTCTGCAAAGGATGTTAAGAAAAGACTTCCTGAAGGAGAGTGCGTGGGCGGGCTTTTTACGGGAACTACAGGAATATTCAACGTGCATATGTTTATGGATTGTCTTTACAGAGAATTTTCCGGAGCCGGAGGGTTATGCGGTTTAAAGGAAAAGGTTATAGGCGTTGATTATGGCGACGGAGGATACACCGTTTATGTTGAAGGCAGTCCCTTACAGAAATATACGACAAAAGTTCTGATAAACTGTGCAGGACTATTTGCCGACAGAATTTCCGGGATGCTTGGCATGGAATACAATCTGCACTGGGCAAAAGGCGATTATTTTTCAATAGAGCAGAAATTTGAAATAAACACACTTGTTTATCCTGTACCGGGTAAAGATTCACTCGGCATTCACCTGACTCCCAAGATAGGAGGGGGATTAAGGGCAGGACCTGACATAGAATACGTGGAGAAAAAACTTCCGCCTTATCCGGATGAAAAAACGATGAGCAGTTACAGGGTGGCGGAAAACAAAAAAGATTTTTTTTACAGGGAGGTAAAAAGGTATCTGCCTGCTCTGAAAGAAGGTGCTCTGTCTCCCGAGATGTATGGAATAAGGGCTAAATTGCAGGGTCCGTCTGACGGATTCACGGATTTTGTGATAAAGGAGGAAAAGCCGGGGTTTATCAACCTTGTCGGTATTGAATCCCCGGGGCTTACCAGCTGCCTTGCTATCGGACAATACGTGAAGAGTCTTGTGGCGGATACTCTCTGATTTAACCGATGCGGAAAAATTCCCCGATTTTTTTAGAGACGAGCCGGGAAGATATGTAATATGACAAACCTACAAGAATCATGCCAAGCACGCCCATAGCGCATGCGACGTAAGGACCGTCTGTCACCCTGCCTGCGAGAATATATATAACTTTTGCGATGGGATAATGGCGTTCCCTTACCGCGAGTATGAGGCTGCTGCTGACCTCCATCACCGAAAAGTAGAACGCGAGGACTCCTCCTGCAAACAGCCCCGGGCTTATAAGAGGGAAGGTTATTCTTTTGAATGTCGTGATTCTATCCGCTCCGAGGGAATAAGATGCTTCTTCAACAGATTCGCTCAACTGTTGGAATGAGGAATATGTACTTCTCACGATGTACGGAAGACGCCGTATGCTGTAGCTTATTATAAGGAGTATAACCGGGTTGTTCCTCGGGTCAAGAAGGGTATTAGAAAAAAGCGAGAAATAGCCGAAAGCCATAACAATGCCGGGTATGGCCAGCGGCAGCATTACCAGCAGGTCCAACAGGTTCCTGCCTTTGAATTTTGTCCTCGCCAGAAAGAAACCTATGGCGAAGCCCATCAGCAGGTCTATAAGAGTGCTTGCCGAACTCAAAAGGATACTGTTGAAAATGCCTGTTTTGGTCAAGTGGTGGGCAAAGACTGTGGCGTAGGCTTCTCCCGTATATTGCGAGGGGAATACGGTGAAGAACCATTTTTTGGATACGGAACTTAAAATGATGCTTATGTGCGGTAGCAGGCTTATGAAAACCAGCGATAAAACGGCAAGGTATACAAACAAAAGTTTTTTCGCCGGCAGGATTTTTTCCGTGAAACTTACGGCTGTCCGGCCTGTGGTATAAGGCCGTTTGTCAATGAGCCGTTTTGTCAGGATAAAAAGCAGAAACGTTATCAATACGACAAGAAGCACAAGGGCGTAGCCCTGGGGGTTGGTGTTCATATCTTTTATGCTGTTAAATATCTGAACGGATATAAGCTCTCTGTATTCAAATACGAGAGGTGTTCCGAGGTCTGTCAACGCCCATATGAAAATAATGGAAGCGGCGGCGAAATATCCCGGAAGAAGCAGGGGGAAGGTAATTCTTCTTAGTGTTTGCAGAAAACTTCCTCCCAGATTATAAGATGCTTCTTCCGACGATACGTCAAAGTTATTTAATGCGGAAGAAAGATTTAAAAACATTATTGGATAAAGATGGAGGGTTTCAAGTATAAATATTCCTGCGAATCCCGAACCGAGCCATGATATGGGGTGCTTTATTAAACCTGCATTGAGAAGAAATATGTTCAGACTGCCAAACCGCGACAGTATCTGCATCATGCCTATCGCCCCCACGAACGGGCTGACTATCAAGGGCAGAAAAAAAAGCGGCCTTAAAATGTTTTTTCCCGGGAAGCGGTACCTTGCAAAAAGATATGCCAGAGGCGCTCCTATTGCGGTGGTGGATATTACGACTATTATTCCGAGGAGGAAACTGTTGATAACCGATCTTCTTACCGAGTAGTTTTCAAGCGCAATCTTAAAAATGGAGAGAGTAAACCTGCCTTCAACAAGAAAACTCTGGGAAAGGACGTGGGCAAGGGGATATAAAAGAAAATATGCAAGGAAAGCGAAGCATAAAATATAGACGGTTTTTATTTTTGTCATTTAAATATTATGAAGTCTTCGGGTGAAACGGAAAACGAAATTTTCACGTCGGATTTTATTTTTTTGAATTCTCCTGAAAACATCCGCAGGTGAAATATGCTGTTTTTGGCGGTTTTTATGGAGACCTTTACGGTTGCGCCCTGGTACTCAACTTCTGATATTGTGCCTGTTATTATATTTATTTCTTTTCCGTGAAAGATGTTTTCCGGCCTGAATCCCATTTCTATCTTCTCTCCCGTTTCGCACCCTTCTTTTCTATTTATGCGAAACAATCCCTCATCGGTAAGCACTTCCATATGCCCGTCGCCGATGTTTTTTATCTCGCCGCAGAGCAAATTTATATCTCCCAGAAAATCTGCGGTGAATTTGTCGGCAGGTGAGGAGTACAGCTGGACGGGGGTTCCCGTCTGCACCATTTTACCTTCGTTCATAACCGCAATTCTCTGCCCCATGGACATTGCTTCTTTCTGGTCATGGGTCACGTAAATCATGGCAATTTTCGTCTCCCTCTGAATTCTCCGGATTTCCTGCCGCATATCTTCCCGCAGTTTCGCATCAAGGTTGCTTAGCGGTTCATCCAGAAGGAGCAGTTTGGGTTCGGTGACTATGGCCCTTGCCAGCGCAACGCGCTGCTGCTGCCCTCCGGAGAGTTTTGGCGGGAAATGTTTTGTGAAGGAAATAAGTTTTGTTATCTGCAGGACTTTTTCTGTTTTTCTGCGTATTACTTCAGGGGGGAATTTTTTTATTTCAAGGCCATAGGATACATTCTGCCATACGTTCATGTGTGGCCACAGGGCGTAGTTTTGAAAGACCATGCCGATGTTCCTGTTTGAAGGAGGGATATCCGTGATATCTCTGCCGGAAAGCATGACTTTTCCGTAATCCGGAGCGGTAAATCCTGTTATAATCCTTAACAATGTCGTCTTTCCGCATCCGGAAGGGCCGAGAATAAAAAATATTTCGTCTTCGTCAACAGAAAAGGAAACACTCTTTAAAACTTCCGACATTCCGAATTTCTTAGAGACATTGCTTATTTTTAGTATTTCCATTTATTTCCCGTGTTGCCTGTCCTCTTTTCTTGCAGGAAAAAAAGAAGAAGAAAGGTGCTTATTTATAAAATTTTGCCTGGTTTTCTATCGCCCTGAATTTATCCCTTGAAAAATTAATCCATTGGTTAATATTCTGATTGCGGAATATCGGGTCGTCCCAGTTTTCCCAGAGAAACCTCTGCAAACCGGCATCCACAGGCATATCAAAGAATTTTCTTCTCAAAGATGCGTTCTTATCTGAACGCAATATTATACCCCAGCTTTTCCTCAAATGTCGGTGCGGGTCTATTATAAGCGCTCCTACCAGGTCGTTGAGTACGTCCCATCTTTTGGACGCAAGGTCAAAATCATACCGGATGGTTCCCTGCAGAGTATAGGGATTGAATATGCCCGCTTCCAGTTCTTTGTCTTTGTAGACGTCAGGCCTTATGCTGAACCTGTTGAGAGAATACCTTCTCGGCCCGCCTTGTCTTCCCTTTTTCTGAATCCATATCAGTTGTCCTTCATATGAGAGAAGGTAGTCAATAAACTTTTTTGCAGTCGGCAAGTTAGTCGCCCCTTTGAGTATGCCTATTGCGTCTGGATTTATAACCGTAAGCTTTTCCGGCAGGAGAAAACCCATGTTTTCGGCGCCGTTGACCTCTATCTGCGCCAGAGCGTAAGAATCAATGCAGAGAGAAACGGCAACCTCGCCGGAAGATGTATTTTTGGCTACGGCGGAAGCGCTTGCGGGAAAATTTCTCGTATTGCCCGCTATTGCGAAGATGACTTCCCATCCTTTTTTCCAGCCGTACGCCTGAAGTATAATCTCATACATCATATGAAGACTGCCGCTGTGGCGCGGGTCGCCGTTGCCTACCCATCCGAAATACGTCTTATCGCCGAGGGATTCCCATGTTGCGGGTTCGGGCAGAGAAAGAAAGTCAAGAACTTTTTTGTTGTAGAGGATGCCAAAACCGCTAAGTATGACGCCATACCAGTGAAAATCCTTGTCATAGTTTGGAATGCCTGCACAGAAAGCGGGAATCTGTTTTAAAAGTTCCCTGTGTATTTTATATTGCTCCAGAAATCCTTTTTCCTTGAGAGAAATATAAGGGCTTATGCCGCCGCCGAAGAACAGGTCTATTCCTATACTCTCCGGTGTT
>CAZAMK010000044.1:0-2439 GCA_964486345.1 uncultured bacterium | reverse complement strand
CGGTGTTTTGCTATAAAGTGATTCAACAAATTTTACGTTGTCCGACGTGCCTCCCTGGTCTATCCACTCAACCTCAACATCCGTTCCGTATTTTCCCCTGTGCCATTTATTAAAAGCATCGGATATTTCAATCCTTACTCCTTCCCAGTGGGGGGATATTATTACAAGGCGCTCTTTGCATGGCAGGGGAGCCGCCGTAAAAAGAAACAGAAAAATGTATAAAAGGTTTTTCATCTGGCATTCGCTTTTTATTTTAAATTATACTTATAAATACACTTAATCTGCAAATATGGTAAAAAGCAGGGTTTTAGATTGAATCGCGAAAAAATGCAAGTAAGGAATGGCAAAAAAAGGAAATAACAAAATATTTGACAAATTGTTAAACATATTGCAATATAAATTGTATGAACATAAAAGACCTCTTCCTCTCGTTTGAGAAAAGAAGGAAGTTTAACCAGCAGGCGAAAGAGAAGATAGCAACGAAGTGCATGGATTACATTAATGCGGGTGGCGAGATATTCCTCGGTGCGGGAACGACAGTTTCTTTCCTGGGGGATTATCTTGCGCAGTCCGAAAAACATTTTATGCTGAAGATATGGACAAACAATGTTTTTGTGCTGAATCTGTGGCTCAAGAAATATGAGGGATTTCTACTGGAAAACTTTGTCGGGATTGTTTCAGGGGAGGTTTCAAGAAAAAATCTAAGCATTGTGGACATCCACCTGGATTTTTCGCGGATAGACAAGGTTATCATAGGCAGTCCCGGCATTTCCACAAAAGGGTTAAGTTCCGACGATATTCATACGGTTCAGCAGATAGAGCATGTAATAAAAAAGGCAGGAGAGGTCATTATTCTTGCAGACAGTTCAAAGATAGGGAGGGAATGCACCTATCAGACAAGAAGCATGAGGATGATTAAGATTGACATGCAGAAGAAAAAGAAATACACCCTGATTACCAATGAAAGCAGCGAAGAAATTTATCAAAAGACTGTAAAGAAGCTCAAAGAGAGCGGAATGCAAATTATCCAGGTTTGAACATCATTTCGGAATTAAAGAGATGGTTTCCCTTTATAGATTAAAAAATAACCTCGTGAGCAAATAATTTAAAGGATTATTTCATGTGCGGAATACTCGGATTTGCAGGAAAAGGGCCTGTCAGAAAAATTATAAGCCAGGGACTTAAGGCGCTGGAATACAGAGGGTATGACTCCTGCGGATATGCTTTGCTATCGGATAATTCATTGAAAATCAGGAGAAAAACAGGAAAGGGGGGGATGGAGGAACTCGTTTCGGAAATACCTGAACATTCCGACAAAAGGATTTTTACAATTTCACATACCAGATGGGCAACTCATGGGAAGGTCAGTTTGGAAAATGCGCATCCGCACACTGATTGCAAACATGAAATTGCCCTCGTGCACAACGGAATTATAGAAAATTATTCCAGGTTGAAGAGAGAACTTGAACAAAAAGGCCATATATTCGTTTCTGATACGGATACCGAAGTTATTGCTCATCTTTTTGAGGAAAAGGCGAAAGAAATGTCTTTCCGCAAAGCCGTTTTGAAATCTCTTAATGAATTGGAAGGAACTTTTGCATTGCTTGTTTTGAGAAAAGGCTGTCACGAAATTATCGGTGCAAGAAAAGGCGCTCCTTTGCTTGTCGGCGTGAAAGAAACGGATTTTTTCATATCTTCGGACCTCAATTCTATAGTGAACCATACGGATGAAATGATGTTTCTTGAGGACGGAGATATGTTTGCAATAGATGAAAAAATGGAAATATTTGATTTTAAAAGCGAACAAAAGGTTAAAAGAAGTTTTTCAAGGATAAAAGGCAGTGTTCCCATTACTGCCATCGGGAATTTTGAAAATTATATGCAGAAAGAGATTTTTGAACAGCCTGCCGTGCTTGAGGCGACGTTCAATTCTTTGTGTGAAGAATTACCCCGTTACATGGAAATCGTTGATACAGTGCCCGGCAGGATTATAATTGTCGGCTGTGGTAGCAGCTGGCATGCAGGTCTGGTGGGAGAACATATAACGGAAGATTTTCTGCGGATTCCGGCAGAGGTTGAGTATGCTTCAGAATTCAGGTACCGTAATCCTGTTTTTTTGCCTGGAGACCTTGTCGTTTCAATATGCAATGTGCATCACAGTTCAATTCCGGGAGAAAGCGATTATGCGCTATACACCCATGCCGGCCCGGAGATAGGAGTCGCTTCCACCAAGGCTTTTACCGCACAGATCGCCGCCCTGTATTTTCTGAATCTTCTGCTTGCTCTCAAAATGGGGTTGATTAAAAAATCTTCCCTTCATAGGAAGATTGAAGAGTTCAGCGCAACCGTAAAAAAAATAAGATGTATATTCTCAATACTGCCGGAAATTGAGAAAATAGCGGATAGGTTAAAAGATAAGCCCAACGCTCTGTTTTTAGG
>CAZAMK010000043.1:0-9127 GCA_964486345.1 uncultured bacterium | reverse complement strand
TTCATGATAGACTGCGCCACTTCCATAACCCAGCGCGGGAAAATTGAGGCCTATTCAAGGGAGGGAAAGAAAACTCCGAAGGGATGGGTTATAGATGAAAAGGGCAGAACCAGAACCGACACAGATTTAATTCTGCAAGACCTCGTGAAGGGCAAAGCCGCCCTGATGCCTCTGGGCGGTCCGGGCGAAGAGACCGGCGGGTACAAGGGCTACGGATATTCCGCCGTCGTTGAAATATTGTCGGCGGCACTGCAGAACGGAAAGTTTTTAAAGGACCTTTCAGGGTACGACAAAAAAGGAAATAAAATCCCTTACAATCTCGGGCATTTCTTCATAGCGATAAATATAAGCTCCTTCATTGAAATAAAAAGATTCAGGAAAATAACGGGAGATATTCTTAGGGAATTGAGAAGTTCCAAAAAAGCGCCAGGGCAAAAAAGAATTTACACCGCCGGAGAGAAAGAATACGAGGCATGGAAAGAGAGGAAAGACAAAGGCGTTCCCCTCGGAAAAGTTTTGAGAGAGCAGTTTGTCCGGATGAGAGACGAACTGGGACTGAAAATCAAATTCAAATTTGAGTAACCCTCCTTCCCCCTGAAAATTGACGATAATCTTACCGTGGGGCTTTCCTCGGCGGCGGTTATGCTATTGTCTTCTTTTTAATTCCTTGGGGAATCTGTTATGCATCCAAGAGTACCACTGTCCCGGGCATTCCCTTACGTAGTTCTCTACTCTGGTCATGAAAAAAGCCGTGTTTGCTCTTATGTCTTCGGAGGGGTTATCCGTTCTCTGAACAGGGTACGGTCCCTCAATGATTATCTTATGCCTGCCATCCGCCAGGCGGTAGGTAAAGAGGCCGATTACCGGGCAATCGTATTTCCTCGCAAAGGTTGCGGCTCCCACCGGGGAATGCACTTTTCTGCCGAAGAAATCCGCTTCAATTCCGTTTCCCGAGTGCTGGTCCACATAAAAGCACAGAATTCCTTTTCCCGCAATCCACTCCTGCGCTTCTTTTATCGCTTTCCCTTTGTCGTAAAGATATATCAGGGGTACGCTGACACTGCTGAATAGCTTCCTGAAAAACCTTGCAAGATAAACGCCGGAAGGGGGCCTTGAGAAAAAATTCACGGGGAAGCCCTTTTTGACCAATACGGCCTGGAATCTCGGGAAGTTGCCCATGTGCGAGGATATCCCCACAACGCCTCTGCCCTGCTTCAGGGCGGCGCAAAGGTTTTCTTCTCCCTCAACTACGCTCATCCCGATAAGTTTTTCCGTGGTAATTTTTGATATCTGCACAGTCTCGCAGAAGTTAAGCACGATTGACGCAAAGAGATTTTTGCATATCAGGTTTTTTTCTGCCAGACCCATGCTTTCCCCGTATGCGATATCAAGATTTATCAATACCAGCCGCTTTGAACTGCGCATGGTATGGAAAGCTATAAGCCCCAGCATTCTGCTGACAAACTGATAGGCGGCGCTCGGCATGAGCTTTATCGCGTAAAACATCAATACGAAAAATATAAATATCAACAGGTGCAGAAGGCCTCTTTCGCTTTTTTTCCGCTTTTTGCGTCTTTTACCCATAATCTCCCCGCTCTTTATTTATAGCGCTGCATTTATTATAATATGAATGTCTGATTTTAAAAATTCAGCCGGTTAAGAAAGAAGATGGCACATATGAAAAAACTGTTTATTTTTCCGTTCGGGTACAGGAACAAGACCGAAACGCTCCTTTCGGAATGCCTCAAAAGGCATCCTTCACAGGCGTTCTACATTGCGCCGCACATGAGCAAGGTGCGGGATTTCAAGATGCGCCTGCACAGCCTGCGGCCGGAACAATCCCTTCTGCCCGCCGCTCACACTTTAAAAACGCTCGCTTTAAACATTCTTGACGCATATTCGGAGAAAAGGATTATATCGGAGGTTGAAAAGTATATTGCCGTTCTGAAAATTCTTGAAAAGAAAAAACCCGGCGCAGAATTCTCAAGCGGGCTTCCGGGCATGGCTATGGCGGTCTCGCGCTTCATACGGGATATCAAGATATCGTCCGAGGGTCCCGTGCCGGTGGAAGATATAAGAAAGAATATTGCCGGTTATGAATGGAGGTTTGACCACAACTGCAGACTTTTGCTTTTTGCCGTGGATGCCATGGGCGAATACGGGGATTTCCTCCGCGCGGAGAATCTCATTGATATGGAGGATATCTACAAAGAGGCGGCCGGCTTTCTTGCAGGATCGGATTTCAGGGAGATTGTTTTTGAGGGTTTTTGTGAAATGCCTCCGTACCAGAGAAATTTTGTAAGGGGGCTGATTGAAAAGGATGCGGATGTTTTTTTCTCAACGTGTTACGATGAAGGGATTTCTCCGGACGTAAAGGAATTGATTCTTGATAAGTCGCTGAATTTCCTGAAACAGGCGGCGCGGTGGGAAGAAAAAAGGTTCGGCGGCGGAGATGCTTCAAAAACGGAGTGTTATAATTTTTCGTCACAGCCGGAGGAAATTGCGGGTATAGTGAAGATTATACACGGATTTATGAATTCCGATTCCCAATGCACGCTGAACGACGTCATGACGGTTTTTCCAAGCATGCCTTCCTACAGGCCCGTCGTGCAGAGGATATTCGGAAGGTACGGCCTGCCCTGTGAGATAATACCCGGATATTCACTCTCACAGGATTCCTCGGTATCAACTCTTCTGGATTTTTTTACTTTCCGCAATACGTACGACTGGGAAGTTCTTATGAATCTTCTGCTCTCTCCGCATCTGCACAACATGGATTTTGAAGAAGCCGAGAGGTTTTCCGCCGCTTCAAGGGAATCTTTTGCAAAGACGGGATTCCTGAAGGAGGATTTTTACGGGCTGGAAGGCGGAAATTTCAGCATCGTCAAATCCGCCATAGAACGCATGGGCGATAAGCCCAAGGAGTTGAGAAAATGGATTGAAGACGTAAGCTTCATGGCAGAAGCTTCGGGATGGAAGCCCGGACTGGCAGAGGTGGGCATATGCTTCGGCAGGGTGATGGAAGAGATGAAAACGGACACGGTTTTTTCAAGAGAGGAATTTGTAAACACCCTCCGAAGAATATTTGAACTTGTTGAAGTGGAAGAAGGCAGGGGTTCGGGCGTAAAGGTCAGCGGCGTGCAGGAAAGCGTCGGACTGGAGAAGAAACTGTGTATTGTCGGGGGAGCGACGGAAGAGAACATACCGAATGCCCCTTCCGTTGAAGAGGTGTTTATGCCGGATGCGCTGAAAAAGGAGTTTGGCTTCACGGATTACGCTCTGCGGATTGCCAGAGAAAGGCTTGATTTGCACCGGCTCAAAAGTGAGAATGAAAACGTCGTTTTCACATTCCCTTCAAAGGCGGACGGCAAAAACCAGATGAAATCCATATTCCTTTTCGCCAGCGGTGAGAAAACAATGGAGGGCGAGGAGTTCACCCCCGAAAGCAGGGAGATGTTCAGCGTCGGATTTTCCGAAGAAAAATTCAGGAAAAAATTTATAACGGGGGACCGGCTGAAGATAAGCGTAACCCAGCTGGAAACCCTTATGAAGTGCCCCTACAGGTTTTACTTAAAATATGTTGAGGATATTCAGCCCTACCGGACTCCTGAAGCGGATGAGGCGCCTGACCTGTGGGGCACTATCATACACGGCGTTATGCAAGAGATTTTTAAAGGGAGGGAAAACAGCGTTATGGCGGCGGAGGATTCCGCGCGGCTTGACAAACTTTTCAGAGAGGCGGTCAAAAAAGGCATTAAGATGCTTCACGCAAAAGGCGCAATATCCGGCTTTTACAGGGATGTCCTGCTCCTGCGCTCGGCGGAGGTATGCAGAAGGTTCGGCTCAATAATCGCAAACCGCGAGGGGTACACCTTCATTGCCGCCGAGGTCCCTGTATCCTGCGAAATACCTTTCCTTCATCTGACGGGCAAAATAGACAGGATAGAGGAAACCACGGCAGGTGAAATTAATGTGGTGGACATAAAGACGAGTACCTCGGAGCCGCCTTCTTACACGGAGAAGGATTTTTTTGAAAAATTCAACATGCAGATTCCCCTTTACATATGGATGTATTCAAAGACGCCTGCGGCTGGAGGCAAAACAGTTTCCGGCGGCATATGGCGATTTGATTTTATGGAGGCGAGGGAGAAGGAAAAGTATGAGAAGATTTACGGCGGAAAGAAACTTTCCTACCTCGGGAAAATAGAGGAATTCATCTCCGGCGCCGCGGAGAGATTTGTCAAAGGAAAGGCGGATTTCACGGTTGAAAATCCGGAAGGATGTTTCTATTGCCCTTATGGCGGGATGTGCCCCAATGAAAAAAATGGACTTTAACGCGGTTATTATAGAGGCGTCCGCAGGGACGGGAAAGACGAGCCGGATAACAGGCGAGTTTGTGTCTCTGATTGACAGGCAGGAGCCGGCGCGCTCCATGCGGAAAATTCTCGCAATGACCTTTTCCGAGAAGGCGGCTATAGAAATGAAGATGCGCATTCTGGAAAGGATATACGCGAAAATCCTTCCCGCTCTTCCGGAAGACAAGAGGGTTTCTGCGGAAAACGAGATGCTGAAATTGAGGATATCAACCATACATTCCTTCTGCCGGCTCATACTTAAAAGATTTGCTTTCTACCTTGGGATAGACCCGTTTTTTTCCGTCATAGACGAAAGGCAGAGCGATTTGCTGTATTACCGTGCATTCGGCAGTTTTCTCAACGGCGGGGGTTCGCAGGAGATGCTTGGGATACTGAAAAAAATAAAGTTGAACGGGCTGAAGAAGCTCATTTTTGCCGTCAGGAAATGCCACCCTTACGCCACCGCGGGCCTTCCTGACGGGGAGTTTTCAAAGGCGGTTGCGGATATAGCCGGCAGGATTTCGGCAATCTACACGCGGATGAAAAAAGACCTTTCCATGATTGATTTCAACGACCTTGAAATGCTCACTTACGGCATGCTTTCAGAACATCCCGAGGCGCTTCTGATACTTGACGATTTTGACGAGAAAAACGATTACATATTCGTTGACGAATTTCAGGATACGAATATCCTTCAGTGGGAGATTGTCCGAAAACTTGCCGAGGAATGGCTGTCAGGTTACGGAGCTAAGGCGGAAAAGGGCGGCTCGTACGGCATGTTTCTTGTAGGCGACAGGAAGCAGTCCATCTATAAATTCAGGGGCGCCGAAGGAAAGGTTTTTGACGACGCAAAAACTGCTCTCGGGGAATACTGCAGAGAGGAGAAACTGCTCAAGAATTACCGCAGTGCGCCGGGAATAATCAACTTTGTAAACGAGGTTTTCAAGGATGTCTCTCCATGGAGCGGCCAGCTGTTGTCCCCCGGAGCGGAGAAGGAAACGGAAAGCCGCATTGAGATAAAACTGCTTGAAGATGGCGAGTCAAACGCAAAAGAAGCGGAATATAAATGGGCGCTCGGCAAAATCTTTGAACTGGTGGAGAAAAAAGCTCCCGTCTGGGATAAGAAGCAAAAGATATTCAGGCCCGTTGATTTCAGGGACATTGCGATATTGATGAGAAAAAGGGCGGGGAGCAGTTTTTTACTGCTTGAGAAGAAGCTGAAGGAATCGGGACTGCCTTTTGTAATTCTCGGGGGCATGGGTTTTTACACCGAGCCGGAGACAGTCTTCCTCTCGTCCCTTGTTTTTGCCCTTGCCGACCCTTCCGACGGGATGGCTCTGTGGAATCTGCGCAATTCAGTTCACGGCATAGGTCCGGCTGATGTATACGGATGGAGGAAACTTCTTGCGGAAGAAGAATTAACTCTGGTGATGGAGTGCATACTCAAAGAAATAAAATTCTGGGACGGGCTCGGTTCACAGCAGAAGGCAAACGCCGAGAAATTCCTCATGATTATCCAGGGGTGGGAAGAATTGCCTTTATACCAGGTATCACAAAATTTGAGGGCTGTTTCGGGTTCGTCGGAAGAGTCTAAGGCGGATATCTTCTCCGAACATCAGAACGCCGTCAGGGTGCTTACTGTCCACAATGCCAAAGGGCTGGAGTTTCCCGCCGTTTTTCTGATAAATCTGGAAGACGGCAAGGTTATGATGAAAGACGAAATTTTTTACAGGAAGAGCGGAGACGGAGCCCCTTATAAATTTATCCTGCGCGCGGAGGCAGGGGATGAGCATAAGGATGCGTTCAGGGAGATGCTGAAGGAAGAGGAGCAAAGGGTTTTGTACGTGGCGCTTACCAGAGCGGCAAGGTATCTTTTTGTTTCCGGCGTAAAAGGGCGCGGTTCGGCAAACGGCGTCTGGATGGAAATGATGAGTAAAATGGAGCAGAAATTTCCGCCTTCGCCGGAATTTGTCTGCAGAAGAGGAAATCCGGAGAAAAAGACGAAGGAGAAGATAGGATTTGAAGGAGCGGAGGTGTCCGCGCTTACCTCTTATACGCAGGAAAAAGAGAGGGATTATTACGGCAGTCATGAGAGAACCGTTGCCGGAGAGATTGCCCACAAACTTCTGTATGATATCTCGGAAGGCAGGATAAAACCGGAGAGGCAGGCGTTTACGGAGAGGATGCTTTTTTATCTCCGCAAGTCGCGCCTGCATAACATTTCAGTCGCTGAAAAATCCATCATGGGAGTTTACGAAAGCATTAAGCGGAACGAGGATATAAGAAAAGTGGTGACGGAAAGAAGAGCGGGCGGAACCTTTTCCGAGCTTCCTTTCATAACCGAGCCGGAGCAGGGCAGGGTTTATTCGGGGTTTATTGACAGGATAATCCTTGATGATGACGGGACATGCCTCATCTACGATTATAAGCTGGACGGTTCCGACGCAGGGCGGTACAAAAGGCAGATGGAGATATATGAGAAGGCGGCGCGCAATATATTCAAAGAATGCGGCAAGATAAGAAAATTCATCGTTTTCCTCAAAAAAGGCGCCATCCGCGAAATATAAATTGACTAATATTGCCATACAAAGTAAAATAAAACATCCGGAATAAATTGGTGCGGTAATTGCCAAAGACAAGGCAGAGAGGAGGCGTTTGTTGCCGGTATGGAAAAAAATCAAAAGATTGTTTTGTACCTGCTGGCGGGTATACTGTTAATAGCGGTTGTATCTCTCATAGTTATAAAAATAAGGGCGCGCATTGCGGGCGAAACGACTGTTTGGACATATTTTCTTAAGTATGACGAGCCGCAGAAGAAAAGCTATCTTGTGCCTGTGAAAAAACAGGTTGAAAGAGCAAAAGGCCCGGAAGAAAAAATAAAGGCGGCGCTGGAAGTTCTGCTCAAGGGCATCAGCGAAGAGGAAAAAGAGAAGGGGCTGACAAGTTCGGTCAACGAAAAAGCGGCGCTTCTCGGAGTCAGAATTGAGGGTGACACCGCATACCTTGATTTCTCAAAAGAAATTGAGGCGGGAGGCGGGACTTCAACGATGACCGAGCGGCTCGGCCAGATAGTGTTTACGGCGACACAGTTTCCGCCTGTGACTAAAGTCAGGATTCTTATAAACGGCAAGTTCATAAAATATTTCAGCGGAGAAGGCATAACGGATGTGGAAAGTCCGATGGGCAGGGATAACTTCAGTTATCTCGCCGAATAGGAATTTTACAGCCCCTGCCTAACCCTGATTGCGAAGAAGGGATAATTTAAAAACGGAGGGTAAAGGTTATGAAGGAAAAGATACATCCCAAGTATACGGACTGCAATGTTGTCTGCGTTTGCGGAAATATCGTAAAGACGCGTTCCACAAAACCGGAAATAAAGGTTGAAATATGCTCCAACTGTCATCCTTTTTTCACCGGCAAGCAGAAGCTCATGGACAGCGCAGGAATGGTGGAGAAATTCAAGAAAAAGTATGGCACCAAATAACGGGACCGAAGATTACACTGTTCTTGAACAAAAACTGCGGGAAGTTAAAAAACAGTACGACAGTTTGATGAATGTGGTGACCTCGGGCAGTAAGACGTCTTCGGAGTTCAAGGAAGCGGTTATTAAGCTCGGGGCGATGGAAGAGATAATTTCCCTTGCGAATGAGCGGGAGCGTTTAGGCGAAAGAATCAGAGAAACATCCGAAATGCTCAATTCGGGGGATAAGGGCATCAGTGAGCTTGCTGAGGAAGAATTGAAGTTTCTCGCAGGGGAAAAGAGCGGGGTTGAAGAGAAGATAAGAGCAGTTTTGTTACCTGAAAATGCCGATAATGTCAAAAACGCCATTGTTGAACTGCGCGCAGGCGTGGGCGGAGAAGAGGCGTCGCTCTTTGTAAAGGACCTGTTCAGGATGTACTCAAGGTATTCCGAGAAAAAGGGTTGGGGGGTGGATGTTCTCAACTCCCATCAGTCCGGTTCGGGGTTCAAGGAAATAATCTTTCTGGTCAAGGGAAAAGGGGCTTACGGCGAACTGAAGTATGAAAGCGGCGTCCACCGCGTTCAGAGGGTCCCAGATACCGAAAATTACGGAAGGATACACACTTCGGCGGCCACGGCGGCGGTTTTTCCCGAGACAGAGGAGAAGGAGTTGAAGATAGACCCTGCCGACTTGAAGATAGATACGTTCCGTTCGTCCGGAGCGGGGGGGCAGTCTGTAAACAAGACTTCTTCGGCAGTGCGCATTACGCATATACCAACGGGGATGGTTATAAGCTGTCAGGATGAACGGTCGCAGACGCAGAACAAGCTGAAAGGGTTAAAGATTCTGCGGGCGAGATTGCAGAGTTTTTACGAATCCGAAAAAAAGAGTAAAATGGACAGCGAGAGAAGAGAATCCGTGGGGACGGGGGAAAGAAGCGAGAAAATAAGGACGTACAATTTCCCCCAGAACAGGGTTACCGATCACAGAATTGAGTTGACTTTGTATAACCTTGACAGGATTATGGAAGGGGAAATGGAAGAATTCATAGAAACGTTAAGGGGGCGGTTACAATGAAAAACAAACTTTTTGTTGCCTTGATTTTGTTTGCGGCGTCTTCCCTTTTCGCCGCAGATTACGCAGACATTGTGAACAAAGGCCTGTTTTTTCTCAATCAGGGGATGGCCGAAGAGGCGATTAAGACTTTTGAAAGCGCCAGGGATGCACAGCCGGCATCTTCACTGGCATATTATTATCTCGGCGAATCCTATTATGTAATCGGCAAAAGAGATGAAGCACTGGAAAATTATA
>CAZAMK010000042.1:0-9265 GCA_964486345.1 uncultured bacterium | reverse complement strand
ATTATGGCAGAAGGGACAGCGCAGATTGCATCCCTGCACGAAAATTATACAGCTTATTCTTCCTGGAAAGTCTATAAGGGAAGTTTTTTGCAAACCGCCTATTTTCATTTATGCTAAGCTTTGATTACAGCGATTTTAAAAGGGATTCCCGCGATTAAATCCATATTTCCAATCTCTGTAATCCTATTTATACTTCATTTAAGCACATATGTCTTTCTTATCCTGAACTCTGCGGCCTTGCCTTTATTCCACTGGTTGACAGGCCTTAAATATCCGACTATTCTTGAGTAAACCTCCGTCTCTCTGCTGCATCTGCCGCATCGGTAAACCTCTCCTTTTATATATCCGTGTTCGGGACAAACCGAGAAAGTCGGCGTAATGGTAAAATAAGGAAGCTTGAATTTTTCACAGATAACCTTGACAAGTTTTTTTACTCCCTCGTTGGTATCAACCCGC
The DNA here is from genome assembly GCA_964486345.1 of uncultured bacterium. Classification (GTDB taxonomy): domain Bacteria; phylum Ratteibacteria; class UBA8468; order B48-G9; family JAFGKM01; genus JAFGKM01. The sequence continues at coordinate 8,809 of CAZAMK010000042.1, read as the reverse complement.
TCGCCGGTAAAAAGATGAATGACCGTCCCTCCCGTGTACATCGTCTGGAGTTCATCCTGCAATTCAAGGGATTCAAAAACATCCTCCGTGTAATTTACGGGAAGCTGTGAAGAGTTGGTGTAAAACGGCTCCGCACCCTTGCGGTAATCTTCTTCATTTGCGCAGATTATATCCGGATATTTCATCTTATCCGATTTTGCAAGACGGTAGCTGGTTCCCTCTGCGGGCGTGGCTTCCAGGTTGTAATTATTGCCGGTTTCTTCCTGGAATTTAACAAGTTTTTCACGCATGAACTTCATCACTTTGACGCTGAACTGCAACCCCTCTTCGGTGCCGATATCCTTGCCGAGCAGGTTCATGCAGGCCTCGTTCATACCCGAAAGGCCTATTGTCGCAAAATGGTTCATCCAGTATCTGCCGAAACGCTGTCTCACGTTCCTTAAGTAAAAAGCGGAATATGGATAGAGGTTTTCATCCGTCAGTTTCTCTATAATCTTTCTCTTTATCTCCAGCGATTCTTTTGCGGCTGACATCAGTATGCCCAGCCTCTCCAAAAACTCGTCCTGCGAATCCGAGAGGTATCCTATCTTGGGCATGTTTATAGTAGCGACGCCTATGCTTCCGGTCAACGGATTGGCGCCGAATAGCCCGCCTCCCCTCTTCCTCAACTCAACGGTATCCAGCCTCAACCGGCAGCACATGCTTCTAACGTCGTCCGGACTCATGTCGGAATTGATGAAATTGCTGAAATACGGAATTCCGTATTTTGCAGTCACCTGCCAGAGAAGTTCTATGTTTTTGTTGTTCCAGTCAAAATCCTTGGTTATGTTATAGGTGGGTATCGGAAAAGTAAAGACTCTCCCTTTTGCGTCTCCCTCAAGCATCACCTCAAGAAACGCCCTGTTGAACATATCCATCTCGTTCTGAAATTCCTTGTATGTTTCCCGCATGGGCTCGCCGCCTATGATAACCGGCTGGTCTTTGTATATGGACGGCACAGTCAGGTCAATCGTGAGGTTTGTGAAAGGAGTTTGAAAACCGACTCTTGTGGGCACGTTGACGTTGAAAAGGAATTCCTGCAGAGCCTGCTTCACTTCTTTATAAGTCAGTCCGTCGTACTTTATAAAGGGGGCGAGCAGTGTGTCAAAATTTGAAAATGCCTGGGCGCCCGCCGCCTCTCCCTGCAGGGTATAGAAAAAGTTTACAATCTGCCCCAGCGCCGTGCGGAAGTGCTTTGCGGGATTGCTTTCAACCTTTCCGACAGCCCCTCTGAACCCCACGGTTAGAAGGTCCTGAAGGTCCCATCCGACGCAGTAAACAGAAAGACATCCAAGATCATGGATGTGAATGTCTCCGTTTATGTATGCAAGCCGGACCTCCGGAGGATAGATGCTGTTCAGCCAGTAGGTCTTAGTCACTTCGGAAGAGACATAGTTATTCAGCCCCTGAAGGGAAAAACTCATATTGCTGTTTTCGTTTACCCGCCAATCCTCTTTTGTGAGATACTGGTTTACAAGGTCAAGATTTGCCTTTGTCGTTATTTCCCTTAACTTGGTATGCTGGTCCCTGTAGATAATGTATGCTTTTGCGGTCTTTTTATATGGCGATGCTATAAGGACTTCTTCAACTATATCCTGGACTTCTTCAACGGAAGGTATTTTATCTCCTATTATGTCAATGCAAAGGTCAAGCACCCGCAGGGTGAGCTTTTTGGCGATTTCAAGTTCAAACTCACCGGTTGCAAGGCCGGCTTTATATATGGCGTTTGTAATCTTCTGGGCTTCAAATTTCACTACATCGCCGTTCCTTTTCTTTATCCTGTCAAACATTCCTCCACCTCCTTTTATGATACCAGCCCTTGCATTGTAATAATTACAATTATCTACCAATTACATTGTACTCGGCCTTGTTTATGCCGTCAAGCTGTTTTTCGTAAAACCGCTGATTGCAGAAATTGCTGATGTCTGTTCAAATCGGAGAAATTTAAATCTCCTGAATCAATTTAAATCTCCGCAATCAAAATAATAATTATTTTTTCATCTGTATTATATAACAAATAAAAAAAATCAAAAAATATTTCTTTTTCAAAAATAATATAGTAAAATTAACGCAAGGGAGAGCATAATATTAACGCAAAAATAAAAAAGATAAAGGACATACTTGAGAACAAGAAGGGAGAAGACATAAAGGTCCTTTTTGTCGGAAATCAGACGTGGATTACTGATTATTTTGTCATCGTTTCCGGAAATTCCCACGTACATGCAAGGACGCTCGCGGAATCCATGATTGATGAATTCAGCGACACCCCCGTTTCGGTGGACGGTTTAAAAACCGGAAGATGGGTTCTTCTTGACTATGCGGAAATAATGGTCCATATTTTCATCCCCGAGGCGAGAGATTACTACAAGCTGGAAAAACTCTGGGCTGACGCGGAGAACGATTGAAGATTCCTACTGTTTCCTTTCCTTCTGCCCCTCTATCACCTTATTTAGCGATTCGGCGAGAGATTTAAAAAAATCCTTTTTCCTTAACACTACAGGCTTCACCTCTTTGCCTTCAGCCATATCGTTAAGCGTCTTTTCAATCCTGTAAACCGGGCCGGCTATTCTGTGAAGGTAATATACAACAAGGACGAAAGCGAAAACCATAACCGTTACGAGAAGAATCCCAACTCGTTTTGCGATAAGAGAGTTTATACTGCGGACTATCTCATATGCCTGCAGTAATCCCCCCTGCGCCTCAAGCTGGCTAAGTATAGTGTCAAGAGTTATGTAATAGGTGGCTATCCCGACGACTATTATCCCTATGAGCAGAAGGTATATGGTAATTCCGGAGTATACAAACTGCAGAGGCTTGTTTATCAGATACTTCCTTCTTTTGCATTTTTTCATATTTCACCTCACTGAAAATTCGGGTATGTGTCCGAACGCCAAATGATATCCTTGTCGTAACCCGTGCCGCCTTCCTTCCTGTCTTTCCCATAACTGCCGACTATGAAATATTCATCAGTGGGCATAAAACCGGAAACTTCCACAAAAAGATAATCGCCCGGGGACCCTGTGAGCCTTATCTCAAAAACATTATCGGCAAGAAGGTCTATTTCCTTCTCTATAATCTGGGGGTTAGGTTTGTTTTTCAGTTCGCACGGGTGAATAACTTCTATTCCGTTCAACCAGATGCGATTGGCAGTCACTCCATAGTTAGTTATAAGCAATTTACCTTTGCCGGGCGAAGCTTCAAAGTCAATAGATTCAATGGAAGGCGGATAGGTTCTGGGTTTAGTCTTGGTAGCAGGCAATACCGTAGTGGGAGGAATCTGATAAAAATAAGCATTGCCCCACGGGTCAAGCGGTACTTTTGCCGTATATGAACCATTCCATCCCTTCTTCTGCATTTCAGGCGGTGAAGTAAATGTGAGTTCCTGCAGAAATACCGGATATAAACTCGTGTCATCCTTGACGGATTCCAGAAGCAACGCCAGCTGGGACATCTGCGCACGGGCGCTTACCACCTTTGATTTCTGCATTACGGAAGAAATAACCTTCAGGGATATCAAACCCAGCGCAAAAACTATCACCACACTGACAAGTATTTCCACCAGCGCTATTCCTTTTTTCACTTTATTTACCTGCCTTTTTTTCTGGGAATATGTTAATATATTCCCATTCTTTTTGCAAATACCGTTTTGTTAAATGAGTTACCGATGTTCTCTTTGTTTAAATTATAGTTCTTAACAAAATTTTGTCAAGTTTTTCCGATAGAGGTATAATTTAGAACGGAGGTGTGAATGAAACCCAACAAGAATATATTCAGGGAATACGATATACGGGCTGTATATGAAAAAGACCTCCAAGGCGAGCTTCCTTATTATCTGGGCAGGAGTTTCGGAAGCGCAGTAAGGAGAGAGGGAGGGAAACGCGTATGTATCGCAGGAGATAACAGGTTCACAACTCCCGATATGAAAGATAAAATGATGAAGGGAATTTCCGAAAGCGGCTGTAATGTTGCCGACGTCGGAATAGTCCCCACGCCCGTCCTGTATTTCGCAATTCATAAATACGGCTTTGACGCAGGAGCAATGGTTACGGCAAGCCACAACCCTCCCGAATTCAACGGGGTCAAGATGGTGATCGGCAATAAAAGCCTGTACGGGAAGGATATTCAACACCTCGCGGATTTAATTGAAAAAAACGATTTTGAAAAAGGGAGAGGAGAAGTCTGCACGGTGGAAGCGGCAGGGGATTATGAAGCTTTTATGCTGGAACATTTTAATTTCAAAAATCCGCTCCGAGTCGCAATTGACACGGGCAACGGAACGCTCGGACCTCTCATTGTCCCTCTTTTCAAAAAACTGGGCATTGACGTTTTTCCGCTCTACGCCGACAGCGACCCGTCTTTCCCCAACCACCTTCCGGATCCGCTGGTCCCGGAAAATCTTACGGATTTGATAAAAACTGTTCTGGATAATAAGCTTGACATAGGGCTGGGTTACGACGGCGACGGCGACCGCCTCGGGGTTGTTGATGAAAACGGCGGCATCTTGTGGGGTGACCAGCTTTTGATTGTATATGCCCGCGAAATACTTAAAAAATTGCCCGGCTCCAGCATTATTTTTGACGTCAAGTGCAGTAAATCACTGGAGGAAGAAATTAGAAAAGCCGGAGGAGTGCCGGTGATGTGGAAAACCGGACATTCGCTGATAGAGAATAAACTGCATACGGAGAAAGCGCCCCTTGCCGGAGAGCTTTCGGGGCATCTTTACTTTGCGGACGATTATTACGGATTTGACGACGCGGTATACGCATCCCTGCGTCTACTGCGGATAATGGACAGCATGGGGAAAAAGCCTTCCGCCCTTCTGGACGGCGTTAAGAAATATCATGCCACCCCGGAAATAAGGATTGAGGCCGAGGACGAAAAGAAGTTTTCAGTGGTTGAAAAGATTAAAAATCACTTTTCAACCAAAAACCTGAAGATTTCCGACATTGACGGCGTAAAAGTCTTTTTTTCGGACGGATGGGCTTTAGTCAGGGCATCCAACACACAGCCGGCGCTTGTCGTGCGTATGGAAGCTGAAAACGCCGGCTCTCTTGAAAAAATAAAAAAAGAATTTCTTGCAACGGTTGAAACCTTCTTAGTTTAGTATCGTGTTTTTTGCATTGTTATAAAGCTAATGCGCCTGGTGCAAACACGGAAACCGTTTTCAATTCGTGCATAAAGGGAAGCAGCAAGGAGGAGGCAACGAGGTGTATGTGAGAATACGCCGAGGAAGCCGACGACGAAGCTAATGAACCTGTATGCGCGAAGAGGAAACGGAAAGGGGGTGATGACTGTGCAATGTCCACTAAGACTCAAGTCCCAGAAAAGGCCACTCGGAGAAGCGACCTTCGGAGTACCGGAATTCATAGACGATTTTGACGCCTGCATAGCGGAACACTGCTCCTGGTGGGACAGCAAAACGGAATGCTGTGTTATTGCCCATCTGGGAACCATAAAGGAAGCTCTCGCAATGCTGACGGCAGATAAAAAGCAGTAATATCGGGAGGTTTCCTCCCCTTTGAAAGGGGAGGATTATGGTGGGGGTAAAATTGACTGTTTTCATCACCCTCACCCGGACCCTCTCCTCAAGGGAGAGGGAGTAAAAAAGAAGACAGGAGCATAGCCAAATTTGGCAGAACGAAGAAGAGTAGAAGAAGGATAAAATGAAAAAATTGATTATATTGTTATTGATTATTTTTGCTTTTGCCTCCTGTACCAAAAACGACACAAATCCCGGCGCTGAAAATGAATCTGCGCAGACGCGCGATTTTTCTCTTGAAGACATAAACGGAAAGACCGTCAATCTCGCCGATTACAGGGGAAAGGTCGTGATTCTCAATTTCTGGGGCACATGGTGCCCGCCCTGCCGCGCCGAAATCCCTGATTTCATAAAGTTTTATAAAAACTACAAGGATAAAGGTGTGGAGATTATAGGAATAGCTGTCAGCAGTCCGGAGGAAGACGTGAAAAAAATGATTGAGGATTACGGAATCAATTATACCGTCTGCTTGAGCGACGGAAAAGTGGAAAATCTCTACGGCGGGATAAGGGCTGTCCCCACAACTTTTGTCATAGACAAGAAAGGTGGGAGCCTTACGCCAAAAATGGGTTCATTATCCGAATCCAAACTGATAGAACTTGTGGAACCGCTGTTATGAAAAGAGAAGAGCTTATAAGACTGCTTATAGAGAAAGAAGGCCTCCGGAAAGACCAAATTGACATTGTCTCCGGGGAAAAAGAAAAGACAGGCGCTCCTTTCGGATACCTTCTGATTAAATTTGGATTGTTGAGCGCCGACAGATGGTATAACTTCATACTTAAAGAGCTGAAGGTTGTTACCATAAATCCTTCAAGCATTGACATTGAGAAAAACGTTCTCGCCTCTCTGCCCGAATTCACCTGCAGGAAATACCGCGCCATCCCCGTATACCGCGGCGGCAAAAAGATTATCTGCGGCATGGTTGACCCGATGGACGAGGAAGTTATAGCTGAACTCGGGAAAATAGCTTCCATGGAAATAGAACCCCGCCTTTCACGAGATTTTGACATAAAGACGGGGCTTGACAGATATCTTGCACAGGGCAGTCTGAAAATACTTTCTCCCGTTGAAAAAATGGAAGCGGCAGGTAAAATTTTCAAGCCGTCCGACTTAAAGGAAATAAGCGATTCTTCCGCCGTTGCGGCGGTTGAGGACATCATCGCAAAAGCCGTTGAGGTGAAGGCAACCGACGCCCATATAGAGATAGAAGAAGAGGGGATTAAATTGAGATACAGAATCAACGGCATTCTTTACGAATTCCCCCCTCCCCCGCTGGAGCTTTATCCGGCAATCGTTTCTCACATCAAGGTTCTTTCAATGCTTGACATAGCCGAAAAAAGGATTCCCCAGGACGGCTATTTTAAACTTAAGCTCTCCGGAAGGGACGTAGACCTTCGCGTTTCAACGTTCCCCACCATATTCGGCGAGATGGCGGCAATGAGGATACTGGACAAACGCAATATTGTTTCGGGGCTTGAGCAGCTCGGGTTTTTGCCGCAGACGCTTCATCGATGGAGGATGATTCTTGAAGAACCTTACGGCATACTGCTGGTTACGGGACCCACAGGCAGCGGGAAAACAACAACTCTTTACTCCTCCCTCAATGAACTGGACAATATCCACAAGAAAATCATAACGGTGGAGGACCCCGTTGAATATCACCTGAAGAATGTGGACCAGACACAGATAAATCCCAAAACAGGCATGACCTTTGCCGTTGCTTTAAGGTCTATCTTAAGACAAGACCCCGATGTTATTATGGTCGGAGAAATCCGAGACCTGGAAACCGCAGAAATCAGCTTCCGCTCCGCACAGACCGGACAGCTGGTTTTTTCCACCCTGCATACCAACACCGCGCCGGGAGCGGTAATACGACTTATAGATATGGGCGTTGAACCGTATCTTATCGCCTCCTCGCTTATAGGCGTATTGAACCAGCGGCTTGTAAGAAGTATCTGCGCCAACTGCAAGGAGCGATACACCCCGCTGAAAGAAGAAATAAAACCGCTCGGCATACCAGACGGAGGAACAGAACACGCATTCTTCAGGGGGAAGGGATGCCACATGTGCAACGGAACAGGGTTCGGCGGCCGGATAGGCATTTTTGAACTGATGATAATAAACGAGGACCTGCGAAGAGGGATAATGATTAACCCTGAAGTCGGCAGGATAAAAGAATTGGCGAAAAAAGCCGGCATGAAGATGTTGCGCGAAGATGGGATAACAAAAGTGCTGGAAGGCAAAACAACCATCTCTGAAGTGCTGTATTCAACCAAAAAAGAAGAAAACTGACTTTTAACTGACAAGCCGGGGGCAATAATGAATTTCATCAATCCGTTTGAGGCAAAAGGAAACTGGTATAAAGGCAATCTGCATACGCACACAACAAATTCCGACGGAGAAGCAACCCCAGAGGAAACGCTGGAAATTTACGCCAAGGCCGGCTATAACTTCTTATGCATCACGGACCATAATAAAATAACAGAGGCAAAGGCGCCTGAAAACATGCTGTTCCTGAAAGGTTCGGAAAAAAACAGCCGCAATCACATAGTCGGGATAGAATTGCAGGAGGAGTTTGACGGCGAGGGCCTTACCGACCAGCAGATTATTGACCGGATGAACCTGCAGAACGCAATAGTAATTATCGCCCACCCTTACTGGAGCGGAGCGACTTCCGGAGACCTTCTGCGCCTGAACGGATATCTGGGCATTGAGGTTTTCAATACCGTGTGCCACAGGCTACTCGGAAAAGGATATTCCACGGTGCATTTTGACGAGATTCTGCAGACAGGAAGAAAAATATTTGGTTTTGCCAGCGACGATACGCATTCAAAAAAAGACGCGGCTCACAGTTTTATAATGGCAAAAGCGGGCTCATGCACGAAAAAAGATATTTTAGCGGCCATAAAAAACGGCTGTTTTTACTCCTCCACGGGCGTTATTATTAAAAATCTGGAGATTTCCGGTTCCACGATCAAAGTAACTTGCCCTCCGGCGGAAGCTATTGATTTCATAGCTGTCAATTCATCGGGGAAAAGGTTTACCGCAGAAAGAGGGGATATAGAACATGCAGAATTCACTGTACGGGGGGACGAGATATACATCAGGATAGAGATAACCGACAGGAACGGAAAAAAAGCATGGACTAACCCTCTTTTTCTTTAATACTTGCCGGCAGAGGAAGCCGGCCGACGCAGACAACAAAGCTCTATGTATGAAATCAAACTGGTA
>CAZAMK010000041.1:0-9285 GCA_964486345.1 uncultured bacterium | reverse complement strand
GGCTGTCTGCCTTTGTCAGTCGGGACCTCGCTCTCTGGTGAACTCAAACCGGTATACCATACGGTTAACGGCAAATTCAGTTGAAGGGAGTTACCGGGAGCGGTCAGAATAAAGGGAAATTATCTTTTCCACAACCTTTGCGATTGTAAGTTCCGTTGTGTCAATATGTACCGCATCGGGAAGCTTTACGAGCGGAGAAATACCCCTCTGCCTGTCTTTCTCGTCTCTCAACAAAATATCCCGTTCTATCTCTCCAATGTTTCCCTCAATTCCCATCTCTTTCAACTGCAAGTATCTTCTTTTAGCCCGTTCTTTGGCGGATGCGTCCAAAAAGACTTTCAACTGCGCGTCGGGAAAAACCTTACTGCCTATGTCCCTTCCTTCCATCACGATGTCATGGCTTTCCCTGAAACCTCTCTGCATCTTCCACAGTATTTCCCTTATGGGCAGGATAGATGCGACATATTGAGTTCCTTTGCTCACTTCCTCGGTCCGTATTGCATCGCTGACGTCTTTCCCGTCAAGAAAGACGGTATATTTTGAATTCCCGCTTATGAGTTCTATTCTTGCGACCTGCGCCATAGCTGTCAGGCCGGTTGTATCGGAAAAAGGTATTTTTTCGTTTATTGCCCTAAGCGTTAGCGCCCTGTACATGGCTCCGGTATCAACATAGAGGAACCCGAGTTGTTTCGCTATGAGTTTTGCCACTGTGCTTTTGCCCGAGCCGGCAGGCCCGTCTATCGCTATTACGAATTTTTTACCCATCAGTTTTCCATTATTTCTTTGGTTTTCTCTTCCACCCGCTTGTCTACTTCCTTTATTGCTTTGTCGGTTATATCCTGTATTTCGTCTATCCCTCTGTGCATATCGTCCTCGGAGATAGTCTTTTCCTTCTCCCCTTTCTTCAGCTCTTCGTTTCCCTTCCTGCGTATTTCCCTGATTTCAACCTTTGCTTCCTCGCCCATCTTATGCAGTATTTTTACAAGCTCCTGCCGCCTTTCTTCGCTTATGGGCGGAACCGGTATTTTTATAACGGTTGCGTCCGCAATGGGATTGAGCCCGAGATTGCTGGCCTGTATGGCTCTTGTTATATCTCCCAATGCGGTTTTATCCCACGGCTGTATGACAATCAACTGCGGCTGGGGGATGGTGATGGTGGCAACCTGGCTTACAGGCATTTTAGAACCGTAGTATTCAACCGTTATTCCTTCAAGAAGAGCCAGCGACGCTCTTCCGGCGCGCAGGCCGGCCACTTCTTTTTTGAAAAAATTAACGACTCCTTCCATTTTTTTATCCGCTTCTCCGAATATTTTTGCTTTCATTTTTTCCCCTCCCACGGTTCACATATATAGATTCTTGTCTTTCCCTATACGCTTTACGCTAAACGCTATACGCCGTTCTGATTTATTTCCTTTCATCAATTCCCTTCACGATTGTTTTGACTCCTTTGCCCGTAACTATTTTTTTAAGGTTGCCTTTTTCAAAAAGATTGAAAACCACGACCGGGATATTGTTGTCCATGCACAAAGAGACTGCGGAAGCATCCATTATTTTAAGGCGCTTTTGAAGCACCTCTATGTAGGACAGCGTGTTATATCTTTTTGCCGAGGGGTCCAGAACGGGGTCCGAGGAATATATCCCGTCTACCTTTGTCGCCTTTAGAATGGCTTCCGCCCCGGTTTCTATGGCTTTGAGCGCCGCGGGTGTATCCGTCGTAATGTCGCGGTTGCCCGTGCCTCCGACAAAAATGACAATCCTCTTTTTTTCAAGATGCCGTATCGCCCGCCTGCGTATATACATCTCGCAGAACTGTTTCATGTCAAAAGCGCTCTGCACCCTCGTATCCAGCCCCGTTTTTTCAAGGGTGTTCTGAAGGGCGAGTCCGTTCATCACGGTCGCAAGCATTCCGATATAATCTGCGGTAACGGGGTCTATGATTTTCTTGTCGCGGGTATTTCCCCTGTATATGTTGCCTCCGCCCAGCACTATGCCTATCTCACAGCCCATTTCCCGCACTTCTTTTATTTCTTCCGCGATTGATATCAATGCTTCGGAGTCTATCCCCCAGCCCTGCTTCCCTTTCAGCGCCTCGCCTGACAGCTTGAGAATAAATCTTTTATAAACCGGTTTCATTTTTTCCTCGGAAAAAGGATTTCCCTTTTTTGGGTTGTAAGCCCGTCCGGGAGTTTTTCCCGCAACGCGGCAAAGTTGTGTTCGCACGGGTCCCCGGGTAGTCCGAGAATCCGCCATATTTTCAACGACGACTCCGGGATAAAAGGCGCAAGCATAATCGCACAGTCCCTTATTCCGGAAACGACGCTGTAAAGCACCTGCTTTACGTCGGCGCGATTTTCTCGCCAAGGGGCTTTTTCATCAAGAAATTTATTAAGAGCGGAAACAAGCTTCCATACCTGCTCCAGCGCCTCGGAGAGAGCAAGCGCCTTCATCTTTGTTTCATAGTTTTTATATGACGCCGAGGAAATCTCCGCCAGCCCGTTATCCGGCTGTGCATATTCCACTGTCCCAGAAAGTTTCGTCTCAACGAGGTTCACCGTCCTGTTAACAAGGTTGCCCAGGTCGTTGACCAGGTCGCTGTTGTATCTTTTTTTGAAGGTTTCGTCCGAGTATTCCCCGTCCAAACCGAAGGGCACCTCTCTCAAAAGGAAAAATCTGAAGGCATCCACTCCGTATTCTTCAACGAGTCTCCCGGGTGATACGGCATTTCCTTTTGATTTTGAGATTTTTTCTTTTCCCGTTACCCACCAACCGTGTGCAAAAATGGTCCCGGGCAGGGGCAGGTCAAGCGCCATAAGAATGCACGGCCATATCACGTCGTGAAACCGTATGATGTCCTTGCCTATCAGTTGTACGTCCGCAGGCCAGTATCCCGCAAACTGTTTTTCGTCGTACATGTATCCCGCTCCGCTCAAATAATTCAGGAGTGCGTCAAACCATACGTATACCGCATATTTTTCCGGAGTGGGAGAAGTGATGCCCCAATCCACGTTTTTTCTTGTGATGCTGACGTCGCACAGACCGGATTTTATGAAGTTGAGAACCTCGTTTTTTCTGAAATCGGGCTTTACAAATTCGTGTTCCTCAATATATTTTTGAAGCCGCTCCGCATATTTTGAGATGCGGAAAAAATACGACGGCTCGGAGATTTTGTTCATCGGCCTTTTACAGTCCGGGCAGAGAGGGGATTCTGCGTCTTCGGGGATGAAGTATCCTTCGCACGGCACGCAGTAATGTCCCGTATAGTCCCCCTTGTAAAGGTCCCCTTTCTCCATCAGCTTTGTGAAAACCGCTTCCACGACTTTTTTGTGGGTCTCCTCTGTCGTTCTTATGAACCGGGTATAAGATATGTTGAGGTCATTCCAGAGTTTTTTGTATATTCCGGAGTTTTTTTCAGCAAGCTCTTGCGGGGAAACTCCCTGTTTTTTCGCCGCTTCGGCTATCTTCTGTCCGTGTTCGTCTGTGCCTGTCAGGAAAAAGACTTCGTATCCCGCCATCCTGTAAAATCTTGCCAGAGTATCCGCCGCAACCGTGGTGTACGTATGCCCTATGTGCGGTTCGGCGTTTATGTAGTAAAGCGGAGTGGTGATGTAGAATTTCATTTTTTCATCTTGTCCTTTTTGTACATCTCGTCTTCGTAACCGAGACAGCAGAGCAGTCTTCCGCACTGTCCGGTAATCTTGTTTATGTCAAGGGGCAATTGCTGGTTTTTTACCATGCGCATTGTCACGGAATCAAATTTTTTCAGAAACCGCGAACAGCATAGCTCGCATCCGCATATCCCGCACCCACCCTTGATTTTGGCTTCGTCCCTCAAACCTATCTGGCGCATCTCTATCCGGCAGTTGAATATCTTAGCCAGCTCCTTGACAAGGTTTCTGAAGTCAACCCTTTCTTCGGAAAAGTAGTAAAAGGTAATTCTTGTCTTGTCAAAGGAATACTCCGCGTCAACAAGTTTCATGGGGAGTTTATACGCCGTTATTTTGCCCTTGCAGATTTCAAGACAATCTTTTTTCCTGCCGTTGTTGTCCCTGATTGTTTCGGCGTCCTTCTCCGTCAGTTTCCTGATGACTTTGCCAGACAGCGTGGGCTTCAGCAGTGTTTTCGCCTCCGTGAGGTTGTAAACCTTTCCGTAGTCAACGGTTCCCTGGGTTAACTCAATTATGCAGAAATCCCCTTTTTTCAGTTCAATTTCATGCCCGACCCTGAACTGCTGGGATTTTTCCGTTTTCCTGGTTTCTACTTCTGCGATTCTATCCATTTTTTATAACCCTCTACGATATCGGCTTCTTCCTGCGAAACCGCAATTAATTTTTCGGCCATTTCGTAATAATGCCTGAATTTTTCCTCGCTGCCCGTTTTCTTATAAAACATGGCCGTCTCTATATTATACTGCTTTTTGTCCGGATAGAGATTTAAAAGTTCAAGAAACATCTTTTCGGCCTGCGGGTATTTTCCCGACTCCGCATAAAGGAAAGCGAGCTTCCTGTATGCCGGCGCAAGCCGTGGATTTAATAAAACCGCATAACGGTAGGAATTTTCCGCCGATCTCCTGTATTCCGAATCAGATCTCAAAGTAAGAATGTTTGAGAAGATGTCTCCTTCGGTGCTGTAAACCTGAAAATTCTCCGGATAAAATTTCTTCGCCTGTCCGGTGTAGTAGAGCGCGCTGTTTATGTTTCTTTCTCTCCCCGCGCTGTCAATGTTTCTTTCCGAGAGCGTATATCTTGCGTAACCCATCGCAGTAAATAGAACTGCTGATATGATAAGGCAGTTGAGCGTTTTTGTCAAGGACGGAAAACGTGCGGGAATCGCCCTTTTCGCCCCTGCTGCGGCAATGCCCGCCGGTATGAAAAGCAGTACGGCGACAGCCGGGTCTATGAAGCTGAAATCCACAAAATTGTGAAGCAGGAATGCGAGGAAGGAAAAGGCGAGTGCCGCGTAAAGGGCATGCTCTCTGCTCCTTCTGAAAAGCGCCGTTGCGGAAAATATCAGAAAAGCGAACAAGAAAAATGTGCCGGTTATCCCGTTTTCGGCCAGAGAGGCGAAAAGTATTGAATGCGGATGCTTTGCCTCAAGACTCTCCGCTGACTTGAATTCCGTGTAGTAATATTTGTAGTTTCCCGGCCCTGCGCCAAGAATAGGATGTGCCTTAAAAATCTGCACGGATGATTTCCAGTATCCGACTCTGTCCGCAAAAGAAATCATCTTGGGCAATTTCCCCGTTGAATATACCGCCGCAAAAAACAGGATTTCAAAGAGAATAATAAAAGATAGTACGGCACGGAACCTTACGTTATTCTTTACGAGCATGTATAATAGCATTATCTGCACCGTGAAAGCGAGTATGATGATTCCTCCGAAAGAACCCGTAAGCACAAGGTTCCAGAGTGCGAGGAACAGAACTGCCCCGCAGAGAATTTTAGCCGGCGGCCTTTCTCCGGAGATCAAAGGAAAGAAGGATAGAGGTATAAGGAAAAGTAGAAAGGACGCATATACGTTTGGAGAAACGAACGTGGCGAAGATTCTGTCGCTGGACATCCTGTCCAGATACGGCCGTGGAAGATATTTAAGCCGTTCGGGATTTGAATATATGAACTCTCTGGTTTGTTCAAGCCCCCAGAAATGCTGGTAAAGTCCGTAAAGAAGAATCATCAGTCCGGAAATGACAATTGTATAGAAAAATATTTTTTGGGAAGATTTTGTAAAATTTCTTGCGATAAGGATGAAGATACACCAGTATGCGAGAGTCTGTGCGTTGAATACCATACCGCCGCTTTTTATGGGAGAGATGCCGGATGATACGGCTGAAAGCAAAAAGAATAACAGGAGAAAAACCTCTTCCCTGCTCAAAGCGGTTTTGCATCTTTCGGAAAGGAACTGAACGATGAGGAGAATAAAGAAGTATGTATTCCAGAAATAATTAAAAAACGGAGAGGTTATTCCGTTTCCCATCCCGTCCACAAAGAAACGGAGGAAAATAAAAACCGAAATGCTTATGATTACAAGGCCCTGCCGGATATTAAACCTTTCCTTCTCTCCGCAGCCGGCCGGCCTGTCTTTTTTCTTTTTCATTTAACAACCCTGTGGCGCAGGAAAGTTTTTTAATGCAGTTATTTTTCAAAAAATCCGCAAGCGAGCTGTATATCTCGTCCACAAGGAAGGGGTTTGAGAAAAAACCGCTTCCAATTCCCACCGCCGACGCTCCGGCGAGGATAAATTCCACCGCATCCTTTCCTGACGCTATCCCTCCCATGCCTATCAGCGGTATTCCCGTTTTCCTGTAAACGTCATAAACGGCGCGCAGTCCTGCCGGCTTTATGGCCGGTCCGGAGAGTCCGCCTTCCATTATGCGCATTTTTTCAACGTCTACAGATATCCCCCTGACCGTATTAATCATGCTTAAGATGTCCGCTCCAGCATCCTCTGCCGCGGCGGCAACCTCCGTTATGTCCGTGACGTTTGGAGACAGCTTGGCTATGAGAGGAATCTTCCCGCATTCTTTTTTTGCCGCTTTTACAAACAGCCCCGTCATTTCAGGGGACTGCGCAACCATCAATTCTTTCCTGTTTACATTCGGGCAGGAGAGATTCAGCTCTAATCCGTCTATCTTTTCCGCCGACAGAAGGTTCACTATCTCCGATATCTCTTCCGTTCCGTTTCCTGTGACGCTCACGATTATCTTTATCCCGTTTTTCCGTATTGAAGGCAGGCCCTTTTTGATAAATGCCCTGACTCCCGGGTTTTGCAGTCCTATGGAGTTGAGCATTCCTGACGGCGTCTCCCATACCCTCGGCTGTGGATTGCCATGCCGGGGTTCAAGCGAGACGGTCTTTGTCACTATCGCGCCCAGCTTTTTATAGTCAAGATAGTCAACGTTGACCTCCCCGTAGCTGAAAATTCCGCTCATCATGATAATGGGGGAGTCCATCGCCAGCCCGCCGATTTTGACGCCCAGAGTATTCAGTCCCATTTTATATCTTTCGTGTTGAAAACCGGCCCTTCTTTGCAGATTCTGACATTTTCCCAACCATCACCGGTTTTTATTTTCGTCACGCATCCGCAGCATATCCCTGTTCCGCAAGCCATCCTGTTTTCCAGAGATACAAAAGCAGGGACTTTGAAATCTTCAGAGATTGACCCGATTTTCTTCAAAAGTCCCGCCGGCCCGCCTCCGTATATAACGTCCGGACTGCCGTATTTCTTTATATAGCCGCGCATGGCTTTATCAAGAAGCCCTTTATGGCCGTAACTGCCGTCCTCCGTGGTGAAAATATAATCAATGCCGGAAGGGAGTGTTCCAAAGCCGATATAGCCGGCGTTTTTTGCGCCGTAAAAAAAAGTTATTTTAACATCCTCCGCCGAGAGTTTATCCGCAAGGAAAAGAAGGGGAGCAATCCCTGTGCCGCCGCCCGCAAGATAGACGTTTTTCCATTCTTTCTTGACGGGAAAACCTTTTCCGAGCGGCCCTATGGCATTCAGAACGTCTCCGTTCTTCTTGCGGGAGAGAATCTCCGTGCCTTCTCCCACGACCTTGTAAAGGATTGCGAGCCGGTTGTTTTTCTGTCCCGCAATGGAAAAAGGCCTTCGCAGAAAGAGACCGTCTATTTTAATATGGATAAACTGTCCGGGAAGGGCGGGGGGATTGAAAGCTCCTTCAAATTCCATCCAATAAAGATGCTCCGTCAACTGCATATTCCGGCATACCGTTAAATTTTTTGCTTCCATCAAATATATATATTATCATATCCCAACTGTTATTTAAAGATTTATGACAGTGTGGCATTTCACAGGTTAACGGCGCAATTTATTACAGCGGTGCGATTCATCCCGTGGAACGGGACAAGTCGCACTAACGGGGGGGCCAAATGAAGGTGAAGATAGGATTTATAGGATGCGGCGGGATAGCAGGGGCGCATATGATAGCGCTCAAGCAGATTGAAGAAGTTGAATTTGCCGCGATGTGCGATATTGACCTGGCAAAGGCGGAAAAGGCCTCGGCGGCATACGGGGGGAAGTTTTACACCGACTTCCGGAAGATGCTTGACGAAACGAAGATTGACGCATGCTTCATGTGCATTCCCCCTTTTGCCCACAAGGGACAGGAGGAGGAGTGTATAAAAAGAGGGATACCTTTCCTTGTTGAAAAACCCGTGCATCTTGAACTTGAATCCGCACAGGAGATAGCGGCGAAGGTCAAAAAGGCAAACCTGATGACTTCCGTCGGCTATGTCTTGAGATATTTTGACGTGGTGGACATGGCAAGAGAGATGATAAAGAAGGAGCAGGTATCCTTTGCCCTCGGAAAGTATTACGGCGGAGTGCCGGGAGGCGGGGAAGGATGGTACAGCCAGAAGGCGCTGTCGGGCGGCCAGCTGGTGGAGCAGGCGACGCATATTCTGGATATGATGAGATACTTCCTTGGTGATGTTGAGGAAGTCTTTGCGTATAAAACGACCGGCATAAACGACAAAATATATAAGAAATACGATACTGAAGATACTTCAACCCTTCTTTTGAAATTTAAAAACGGATGCGCGGGCAATCTTACCTGCACGTGGCTCTGGTCGGGGTTTGAAAGCGGCGTGGAGGTCGTGGGAAAAGACGTTATTTTCAACTATGCGGGCAACACGCTCACGGTGAATAATTTCAACAAGAAGGTTACGCACATATCTTCTCTTAACCCGATGTTGGAAGAGGACAGGGCGTTCATAAAAGCGGTGGCGGAGAAAGACGCGTCCTTTGTAAAATCCGACTATGAAGATGCGGTAAAAACTCTTGTTGTTTCACTGAAGGCGCAGGAATCAATGCGTACCGGCAAGCCCGTTCGTCTCTGATAGGACGGTTATTGTTTTTTGTGCCGGAATTTCTGCAAAAGAACCATGAATAAAATTTTCTGGATGCCGTTCAAAGAAGCGGAAGTATTTATGGTCGCGGTGTTTCGGGCGCTCGGCGTACCTGTTAAAGACGCAAGGATATGCGCCGACGTACTTATTACCGCTGACAAACGCGGCATAGATTCGCACGGCGCAGGAAGGTTGAAACCCATATATTACGACAGAATCAGGGATAAGATACTGAATCCCAAAACAACCGTTGAGATTGTGAAAGAGGGGCCTGCGACCGGCGTTATTGACGGGCATGGCGGCATGGGTTTTGTCGTTGGTGAAAAAGCGATGCGGATGTGCATAGAGAAGGCGGGGAAGTACGGAATGGGGATGGTGGCGGCCAGAAACTCAAGTCATTACGGCGCCGCATGTTATTACCCCC
>CAZAMK010000040.1:6220-9296 GCA_964486345.1 uncultured bacterium | reverse complement strand
GATCATTTTCCCGTGCATCCTATAGCCCGGACAGACAACTGATACTACAACATCTTCGTCTCCTGATTCAACAATTTCTATACAATCCATACTGTATGGATCAAATATTTTCCCCATCACCTCTATTTTTTCCACTGGTATGCCGGCTTTTTCCGTCAGCGCTTTTTTCCCCGCAAAGGAATTGGAGATTATCAAGTCAGCCCATCTTGACGTGAATCCGTCCGCGAGCCAGTGCAGTTTTGCTCTCCACGGATCTGTACTCCTCTGGGAGGAGATTACGGCAGGCGTCTTCAACAGCCGTCCGGTTATCCTGCCGGCAAGGTTTCCATAAAACAGGAATGAGTGGATTATATCGGGAGATTCTTTTCTCACCGCTCTGAAAAGCCGTATGAACTCAAAAGGATTCGCCTTGAGGTTGAAGACGAAGTTTCTTATGGATTTGCGGCTTAATTCTTCCGTGAACTTGCCTGTACCCTTTATTGCGAAAACAACGGGCGGGCTGAATGTTTCGGCAGGCAGACTTTCCGCCATGAGGAGAACCATCTTTTCACTCCCGCCTATCTCGGAACCGGAAACTACAAAAGACAGCTTAATCTTTTTTTTATATTCCATAAAATGGTTCGGGGGGCAGTGAAGGCACACCCCTTTTTATTTTTTCAAGAGCCAGAAGCGCGTTTATCCCTGCTTGCGGGTACAACAGGCGTTTTGCGGGTACCGTTACGGTTTTAAGCTTTTTTGTTTTTTCGGGAAGGACGGATATCCCGGGTCCGGTGAGCAATACTTTTTTCTTTCTGCACTTTTCGTAAACTTCGCCGGCGTCAACCGTTTTTGTCGCATAGCCTTTGTAGTTAAACCTTCCGTTGAAGTAAGAAAGGTGTATCTTCCCTCTGTATGCATTTACCAGGCAGAAAGCGGGCATTTTGAATTCCTTTACCGCAAAGAAAAGGCTTTCGGCCGTGCCGACGCAGTATATTCGTGTATTGAAGGCGGCGGCGAGCCCTTTGGCGGCGCCTATCCCAAGGCGTATTCCCGTCCACAGCCCCGGTCCTGCGGATATGACTATCAGGTCAAGTTCTCCAGGCTTGCAGTTATTGTCTTTCAGCACAGTATTTGTATTAGTGAGAAGCCTGCTTGCGGCGTCAGAGGTTTTAAAGGAATATTCGGTGAGTATTTCTGCGTCTTCAAGAAAAGCGACTCCGGATATTTCTGATGTGGTTTCTATAGAAAGGATTTTCATTTAATTGCATCTGTTGAGAATGCCGGTAATTGTTTCTGCGCTGAAGTCTGTTCCGGCGGCAAGTTTTATTTCGGATATCAGGGACATCCGCGCTTTTCCGAATGCCACCTTTCCTTCAAGATATACGGGCAGTCTTTTTTTGTCCGCGGTAATCCACAGGTCCATTGCGCCTTTCGTGAAAAATCCCTGGTCGCCCTTTGCCTGCGGTTTCAGAACATAGACTTCCTGTTTTCCCATGCCTGGTACGGTCTCTGTCTTTTTCCCCGCTATCTGTATTGTCAGGTTCCAGAGTTCCTTGAACGCTATGGGAACGGTTAAAGATTTGTTTTTGTCCAGGTTGAAGGTGCGCGCTATATAAAATATTGATATTCCGTCATATGCCGTATCAGGGAGTTTGACGATTGTTTCTTTTGTGTTATACAGTTTGCCTTTGTCAAATTTCCTGTATTTTGACCGGTACGCGCCGTTTTGCCACTCAAAACGTATCTCAAGGATATCTTCCTTGTTTTTGTTTTTGCTGTACTGGTAATAATAATAAGGCTGAAGCGTCTGCCTATCTATAAAAGCGTCCATTCTGTAAAGCCCCAGTCCCATCCCCATCATTTTTCCTTCCGGCACGCTCATCCCCACAATATGGTAAACTTTTCCGTAATCATTGACCGTTTCTCTGCAGGCAAGCAGGCCCTTGCCGAACTGTATGGAATTCCATGTGGTTCTGTACACGAGGCATTCTCCGTTCCAGCTTTCTGCAAAGGACAGGTTTTCAACCGGCGGAGAAGGTTTCCTTGTCAATGCGGGCGGCTTCGTTATTTCCGAAGTTTTTATCTCCGCGGGTATCTTTGCGACAGCAACCGCTTCTTCTGTCGGTGATTTTACCGCTTCTGCAGGCGGCTCTTTAACGGTTTCCGCAGGTATGGCGGCAGAGGTGGTTTCTTCCGGAACTACCGGTGCAATTCCCGCGGATGGAGGGAAAAGAACGTAAGGCTTTCTTGCGGTGAAAGGGTTTACTGCCGCGGCGCTCTCTTTAGGAGCGGGTTGCTTTGAGACTTCTTCCGGGGGTATGAAGCTGTCCTGCGGACCGGACCGTTCAATGGCGATTTTTAACGCTTCCTCGGGAGGTATTCTGCCGGCACGTGAGCATCCCGTAAGGAAAACAACTATCGCTGACAAAAAAAATATTTGCACCCGTATTTTCATTTTATTTTTATCCCGGCTTTATCTTACCTTACCACATAAACCGTTTTTTTGCAATAATCATCCTCCATTTTTATGCTTTTGTAATTTGACTTGCCGGAAGTCATTGCGGTTTAGCGGGCCGGGTTTTTGAGCAATTTCACTCTGCCCTTTTCATCGGGCTTTTTCTCTTTATGACGTGAAATAAAAATCCGGGCGTCAATCTAATGAGTTTCCTCAAGGACTTTTCGTTCAGCGGGTAGGAAACGTACGATTTGAAAAAGACTTTATATCCCCTAATAAGGCATCCGTCGCGCAGGTAATCTCTTCCGAGGTAGTATAGCCGCCGGCTTCTCTCCTCCGGCGGTATTGTCCCGTAGTGTTTTTTAAGAAACAATTCTTCGTACTCTCTCATATAGTCCCGATTCTTGGTAATGGATACGGGAGTATCATGGTATATTACAAGCGGCTCCCGGGTGCCGGCGAATTCACATATCCTGCTCAAACGGTAAACATAGTCTAAATCCTCCGCGGAGATAAAAGCAGTATCAAAAAACCCCGCTTTTTTAATAGTTTCCCTTCTGACCATGAGCCGTTGTATCAAAAAATTGCAGTTGTATCGGGTAGAGGGCGGGAAGGGGTACTGCTTGTGGGTGGTGGGGGGGG
>CAZAMK010000040.1:2202-6210 GCA_964486345.1 uncultured bacterium | reverse complement strand
AGCGCTGTAAAAAGTACTGCTTCTGATTGTTTTTCTCTTTCCACAGTCCGCAATAGACTGCTCCTACTTCGCTCTCCGGAGGGTTTTTAAAAAATATTTCCAGTTGTCTTTCTGTTTTTTCGGGCAGAAATTCGTCATCTGAATCAAGAAACGCTATGAACTCTCCACTGGCCGCTTTTATGCCTGTGTTGCGCGCTTCGGACACTCCGCTGTTTGTGACGCATCTTAAGTATTTGATTCTTTTATCGTTAAAACCTTCTGCAATCGGTTTTATATTTTCTTCAGAACCATCGTCAATAATAATAATTTCAAGGTTTTTATAAGTCTGTGTCACGACGCTGTTAATGGTTCTTGCCAGTAATTCTCTGCGGTTATAAACGGGTATGATTACGCTCACAAGAGGATTTGCGTTCATTGCACCGGCATCCTTTTCTCGTTTTTTAAAAGACGGAAGAGAAAGAGGGGCGACATCCTTATAAGTTTTCTCAAAAGATGAATGTTCTGCGGGCGGGAAATATACGCTTTTAGAAAAAACCTGTAAGCGTCCGCTGTTTTGCCGATGCTTAAACAGCGTTTTGCGATGTATTTGAACCACAAGCTTTTTTCTTCCGACGTAAGGATGTCTGCGTGTTTCTCAATAAACAGATAAGTATATTTGATGATAGATTCAGTATTCTTGCCGGCGGAACCCGAAGTGTTATGATATATAGCTAAAGGTTTCGGCGTACCGTAAAAACTGCATATTTTTCCCATACGGAAAAAATAATCCGTATCTTCCACCGTAGAAAACGTTGTATCAAAAAATCCGGTTTTTTCAACAATCCGGCTTCTAATCATAACCTGGTGGATTAAGAAAGCCCATTTGCAGAATCCGGGTTGGTTCAAAGAGTTTAATTTTAGGACGTTGTTGTCTTCCAGCCATGTGCCGCAGTAAACGAAGCCGATGTCTTCTGCGTTTTTTCTGAATATCTCCAGCTGTCTTTCGGTTTTTTCGGGCAGGAATTCGTCATCGGAATCAAGAAATTCTATAAACTCGCCCTTGGCCGTTTTTATGCCTGTGTTGCGTGCGGCGCATAATCCTCTATTCTCATCATGGCGCATGTATTTTATTCTTAAATCATTAAAACCGTCCGCAATCGCTCTTATATCTTCTGAAGAACCGTCGTCAACAATTATAATCTCAAGGTTCCCGTATGTCTGGGTTACGACGCTGTTAATGGTTCTTGCCAGCAATCTCCCCCTGTTATAGACGGGTATGATTACGCTCACAAGAGGGTTTGAATCATTCTTTTCAGCTATTTCCCCCTCCTTCCAGAGATTCGGCGAATTTTCTTGCCATCTCTCTGTGCGTGTATTTCAGAATTTCTTTTTTCAGCCCTGTGTAATCTACCGTTCCGCACTTTTTCCACTGGCTGTATAATTGCAAAAGAACATTTTTTGCAGTTTCCACGTTTGGACAGGTGAATCCTGCCTGCGTCTCGTTCAAGAAATGAGCGATTGCAGTATCTTCTTTCCCCGTATAGATAACGGGCCTCATAGCCGCAAGATATTCATATATTTTAGCTGTCAGACGTCCTTTCCCGTTCAAAAATCTGATTTCAGGTAAAAATAAAACATGGCTCTCTTTCTGCATTGCGAGAATTTCATTTCTTTCTATCCTGCCGTAGTAATGCACGAAATTCCGGATGCCGTATTTCTTTGCCATAGGTATCAGCCATTTCTGTTTACTGCCGAAAAATTTAAGTGAAAAAGAAGATACTTTGTTCTCTCTCATCAATTCTGAAAGAGCGATAAACAACGGTTCCGGCGTCATGTCGCCGCGGTAAAGTTCACCCGTATGCGTTATGGTAAACTCATCGGCAAGCTTAGAATCTCCTGTATTAATTTCACAGGTGTCAAATCCGTTGGGAATGGTGTACACCTTCTTTCCGGGAAAAAATCTGCGGTACTCTTCCGCCCATTGCGGGGTAACGATTGATATTGCGTCAACGGAGCTAATGACATTTCTTTCCATTTTTTTCTCAAGCCGTTTTAGCGCCGAGCCGTTTTCGTGTATCGTCCACGGGTCGCGATAATCCGCCAGCCAGAAGATTTCAGGGAACTGTTTTTTTATTGAAAGCCCGGTAAGGTGGCAGGACATAGGCCCGGATATTGTTATCATATGTTTTATCCGCTCGGTGATTATAGTATCCCTCGCCGCTTTCTCGGCAAAAGGGAACCATCCTGCCATATTGTCCGGAAAGTCAACGGCTCCCCGCATAAAAGAATATGCTCTCTTATATAACGGAGGCAGAGGCAGGAGTATGTTTTTCAGCCGTTTTTTACCTTCCCTGTCAAAGTAATATTTCAGCATTTTCCTGTATGGCGGATGTGTTTCTATGAGAGTAAAGGAAGACTCTGGTTTTCCAAACAGAACAGGAACGATAAAAACCGGTTTCCATCCGAACTCCGGAAGATATCTCGCTATGCCCCGGGACCTCAACGCTCCCACTTTCCCGGAGGGTGGGAAACGGTATGTAATTACAAGAACCTTTCTCAATGGATGTTCTCCTCTTTATGGCGCGCCAGCGCCTTTTCATAGAGACGCGTCAGTTGTCCCTCAACGGTGCCGTATGAATATTTCTTATGCGCATTCAATGAGATGCCTTTTCTGTCATACCTGTCCGGATTATTCAGCATCATAGTCATTGCTTCGCTCAATTCCTGCGGATTATCGGACTCAACCAGTATTCCATTGCTCTCATCAATTATTTCAGGGATCCCTCCGGCTTTTGTGGAAACCACGGGAAGTCCGCAGGCTATGGATTCTATAAGGACGCAGGGAAGATTGTCATACTTGCTCGGAAGAACAAAAAATTCAGAGCTCTGCATAAGAAAAACTATTTCTTTTTTGCTCCGGCTTCCCAGAAAAAGGATTGTGTTGCCAAGCCCTGCCCTGCTGACAAGTTGTTTATACTCTTCCATTTTTTCTCCGACTCCTACGATGTCAACGTTAAAATCCTGCCGGATATCGCGTAATATTCTACAGGCGTTTATCAGGTTAGGAATATTTTTCTTGGGGTGCATCGCCGCCACGCAGAGTATTCTCTTAATACCTGCTTTATTCCTCAATTCCGGAGCGTAACAAAAAGTATCGGGTACGGTATTCGGCACAATCTCAAAATTCCCCGTAATTCCGTAATCAATAATGGCTTTCTTCAGGGAATTGCTTACCGGAAGGATATACGAGGCGTTTTCCATGCCTATCCTGGCTTTTTTTACCTTGCTTTTTCGCATTATTTTTCTTGGGAAGCCGGTAAACTGTTCGGTGATTACATAGGGGATGTTATATTTTTTTCTGATGATATTTGCCGGTACGCCCGTGTGATAGATATGAGCATGCACTATGTCGGGCTTAAAGCCATGGGCCAGCAGTTTTTCAAAGGCATTAATTGTGCCTTTGACGTAACGCGGATAAGAAGGGAAAAAAGGGATTTCCCTGAAGGTGAATCTCATAACCTGCAGGTTGTCCTCAATGCTGAAATGAAATCTGAACTTTTCTTTTTGCTCCTGATTTTCATTGCCGTGTATTACGCATACCTGATGTTTTCCGGCTAAGGCGAGGGCATGCTCTTTTATAAATATCCCCTTGAAATCATCGCCTTGCGGAAACCATCCCGCCAGAAAAAGTATTTTCATTATTTTCTCTACAAGTTGATTCTCTCCGGACTCAATACTTCCCGCCGCCGCAGGTTTCTTTATAAACCTGCAGTGTTTCTTCTGCGGTTTTTCGCCATGAAAACATTTTCGCTCTGTCCTGTCCTTTTTTACGCATTTCTGTTCTCAATTTTTCGTCTGAAAGCGCTTTTTCAATTGCCGAGGAGATTTCTTCCACGCTGTAAGGGTCAACCAGTATTGCGGCGTCTCCGGCAACTTCAGGCATGGATGAGAGATTTGACGTAATGACAGGACAGCCGCATGCCATCGCCTCCAGAATGGGCAGGCCGAAACCCTCATACAGAGATACGT
>CAZAMK010000040.1:0-2192 GCA_964486345.1 uncultured bacterium | reverse complement strand
TAAAGAGCTGCGCCGCTGTAAAGATAAGGCAGGTCTTGCATGGGGACATATCCCGTCAGGATAACATCTTTTCTGATGTCTTCCGGCAATTTGTCAATCTTCTCAAGAATTTTTTCATACAGCCATCTTTTGTTGCCTGCAATAACAAGCTGGTATTCTTTGAAGCGCTTCTTTGTTTTTTCAAAGCTTGAAATCAGCCTGACAATGTTCTTTCTCGGATAAAGGGTTCCGTTGAAAAAAAGATATTTTCCCTTGATTCCGTATTTCTTAAGAACAGATTCTGTATTATTACTGTCTTCAGACGGACGGAATACGTCACTGCTTGCCAGATAAATAACGTTGATTCTGGAAGGATTTACTGAAAAATGCTTCAGTATATCGTTTTTTGTGTATTCAGAAATTGTTATTATCCTGTCTGATTTTAAAACAGACTGCCTGATTTTTTCGCCCATCTTTTTTCGTATGCCGGAGGGAATCCATTCTTCGGCTTCAGGAGTTAAATAATTAAGGTCGTGTACGGTAACAACGGTTTTTGCCCCAACCGAAAGCGGCACGGAAAGAAAAGGAATGTGTATAACATCGGCTCTTCCGATAAAAAGTTCTGCCGGAAGGAGTTTTTCCTGGAGCATGCGGGCCAGTCCGCTGTGAAACCTTCCGAGTTTTGTCCTGAAGTTTTTCTGTACAGGCAGTTGAGCTTTGAATATTTCGCAGTTTCGCTTAAAGTCGCTTGATTGAAAGTGGTACAGCAGATAAGAATTTTCCTTATCAATCCTTGCAAGATTGTGTATAAGATTATATGTGTACCAGTTCACGCCGGTTTTCACTTCGTACGCGGCGCTCCTTGCATCAATCGCTATTTTCATTTGTATGTTTCTTACGTTTTAAGCGATAGAAAAGAAAGAGAGGAAATATTCTTATGAGTTTTCTCAAAGCACTGGTATTTAAGGGGTATATGGTGTATGCTCTGAAAAATGTTTTATAACCTTCCTCTATTTTGCCGACTTTCATGGAATATCGTCCAAATTTGTAGAACAAGATACTTTTTTCCTTACCTGAAAATGTATCAGAGTGTTTTTCAATAAATCTTCTATTACCATAATACTTATTAAATAATTTTTTACTGTAAGAGTTAGGTGTATCGTGGTACAGAACAAGAGGTTCTTTTGTCCCTTCAAAATGGCAGACCTTACTGAGCCGATAGACATAATCTTTATCATCCGTTGTATTCATGTATAATTCATCAAAAAACCCAACTTTTTCAATGCACTCTTTCTTCATCATGATTTGCTGAGTAAGATAAAACCACCGGGAGCGTAGTTGATATTCTCTATAGCCATTTCTACAATTATACCTGCCGCAATAAACAACATCCGCGTGGGTTTTTTTGAATATTTCAATCTGTCGTTCTGTTTTTTCCGGCAGGTATTCATCATCGGCATCAAGGAACTCTATGAAATCTCCTTTTGCTGCCGTGAGCCCTGTGTTACGTGCCGCTGCTGCCCCTTTGTTTACATTATGTTTTAAATAGACTATCCTGCCGTCGCCAAAAGCGTTAATAATGCTTTTTATATCTTCACTGGAATCATCATCTATCACGATAATTTCAAGATTTTTATAGGTTTGGGATAGAAGGCTTTTAAGTGTTCTGCATAATAAATTCGCATTGTTATATACAGGAACAATTAAACTGACAAGAGGGTTGCTTTTATCCATCATTCATCCTTTCTTTCAGAACTCTTTCGTATATTGCGGTAAGATATCTGCCGATTGTGTCACAGGAATATTTCTCGTGCGCATCCCGGGCAATCTTTTCCCTGTCGTAGGTATTGCAGTTATCCGTCATCCATTCCATCTTTTCCGCCAGGGCCGGAGAGTTATCGGATTCCACAAGTACTCCGTTGCTGTCGTTGATTACCTCCGGGGTGCCGCCGACGCGCGTGGCAACAGCGGGCAGTCCGCAGGACAACGCTTCCACAAGAACATTTGCGGAGGCTTCGTGCTTGCTCGGAAGAACAAAAAAATCAGCTGACTGCATCATTTCTGCTATCTCTTTTTTTGGCTTACTGCCCGGAAAATGAATTATACTCTCAAGGGATAAAGAACGCACCATGTTTTTATAGTCTTCCATATCCTTGCCTTCTCCTACAATATCAACAATAAAATCATGTCTTTTCTTACGCAAAATACTACAG
>CAZAMK010000039.1:4736-9346 GCA_964486345.1 uncultured bacterium | reverse complement strand
GTGAGTCCGTCCGGAGTAAATTCCGAAAGAGGAAGCATTTCCGCCCAGGGAGCCAGAGATGCAAGTTCTTCAAGAAGGCTCGCACAGAGGTTTTCCACAGCGTGTGCCCACAGGAGGATTTCGCTGCCGTCCGGTGGGTTTAAAACAGCGGCCGCACTTTGCATCTCTGACATAATTTGGGAGAGTAACTCTTTTATCCGTCCGGGCATTCGGGGAACTTCTTCCATTTTTTTCCGGAGTTCAGACAGTTGTCGCGTCACGCCCGCCGCGGAATCCGCTGGCTGTTCTCTATCGGACAGAGATTGCTCAACTGCAGCCATAAATATATCCATGGTGTCAGCAAGTCCGTCAAACATCCGGGAGGGCAGAATATCCTGGTCGGGCAGTTCCAGAAGGCCCTGGCGCAGAATCATAAGAAGGTATTGCAGATTTCCGCTATCCACCGTTGAAATATAAAACGGATGTAAAGGTTTTAACGTCCGGGTATCATACCAATTATAAAAATGGCCGTGGAACCGGTCCAGCTGTTTCATCGCGTCCAGTGTTTTTTCTGTTCGTTCAAGCAGCCCTCCGGCTGAAAGGTATCCAAAGTCGTATGCTGCCAGATTTGCTATGAGCGAGAACCCGATATTCGTCGGTGAAGTTCTGGGTGCAACTTTGGCAACAGGATGTTCCTGATAATTGTCCGGAGGGAGCCAGTTGGATTCGGCTCCGCAGAATGTTTCAAAGAAAAACCACGTTTTTCTGGCGAGCCTCCGTAGAAACGCTGTATGGTGAGACGACAGGACTGTTTCATGCCGGATGCGCGGCAGGCTGATCCACCAGGCAAGTGATGGACAGAATAACCATGGGATTAGTATTGTCAGAGGGACTACATGCTTTCCCGTGCTGAACCAGGCGAGATATACGGTGACGCAAATCGCAGTAAGCGGAGCAATCCACATTGTTCTCCAGAAGGAACCTTGATTTCGCAGGGCCTTTCGTTCCGCACTTTTGGCTGCCGTCCACTGCAAAAACCCGCGATGTGTAAAAAATAACCGTACTATTGTCCGCAGTATCGCATCTATACTGACGTATGCCTCATACGGCAGAAAAATAAGGCTGAATATCGTTTGGATAAGGTATCTGCCTACGGAATGGGATGTTTCTCGCAGGCGGAATCTAAGCGTTAATCCTCGTGCTTTCCGGATGAGGTCAATGGCTGCCGAAAGAAGCGACGGACCCAGAATGATGGCGGCTCCTACGGCTGTCCAGAGCCAGACCGGACCCATCTCTATCCATCCCAGAAGCAGCATAAGCGTTAAAGCCGGCAGTACGAGACTCCTGCGGAGATTGTCAAAAATTTTCCAGCGCGAAAGTGCGGAAAGAGGATTTTTAAGGCGGACTCCGCCGGGACCCGGGACATACGGAAACAACCATGCGGCAATCTGCCAGTCGCCCCGAATCCACCGGTGTCTTCGGCTTACGTCCGTGCTGTAGGCGGATGGGAAGTCTTCATAAATCAGTATGTCGCTCACAAGCGCCGTTCGCGCATAGCATCCTTCCAGAAGGTCGTGACTGAGAATTCTGTTTGCCGGGAACCTTCCTTCCATGACGCGATTGAAGGCATCTATGTTGTACAAACCCTTCCCGATAAACGACCCTTCGTTGAACAAATCCTGATATACATCTGAAATCGTACGTGTATACTGGTCAAATCTCGGGTCTCCGGAAAAGACCTGTGCAAACAGGGAACGGTTTGCGCTCAGGAGATTAATCCCTACGCGCGGTTGAAAAATGCCGTATCCCTCACAGACACGCTGTTCCCGTTCGTCGTATTGCGGCCAGTTCAACGGGTGCTCGGCAACCGATACGAGTTGACGGGCCGACCCATGAGGCAGTTGTGTGTCCGTATCCAGGGTAAGTACATATTTTACATTCTGGAGTATTCGTGTATCGCCTGCAATTTTGGAAAACCGCTCCTCTGTTTTCCCACGGAGAAAAGCGTTGAGGTCCGCAAGTTTTCCGCGTTTGCGCTCATGTCCCATCCATATTTTTTCCTGCGGGTTGAAACGCCGCGGACGATGAAACAGAAAGAATATGTTCGTTCCTTCATCCATGTACTTTTCGTTCAGCGCCTGTATTCCGTCCTGGGCAGCCGCCAGCAGTGTTTCGTCATCCGGCATCGATTCCCGGGGAGCGTCGCAGAAATCCGTGAGCAGGGCGAAATGCAAATGCTCGTCACGATTTCCCAGGTAGCGGATCTCTATTTGATGCAGCAGGTTCTCAATGTCCCTCCGGCTGACCAGCAGTGTCGGAATAATCACGAGCGTGCGGGCGTTGGACGGTATGCCTTCGGAGAAATCCATTCTTGGCATATACTGCGGCCGGACAATCAATGTGACCACTCTGTTGACCAGTTCAACCGCAAGCTGGCTGACTGCCAGAAAAGTAAACAGACAGAGGGCGGCAACTGCCGGCATAGAGATTTCGTATCTCCAGCACAGGGCAAGTAATTCGGCCGTTCCCAGAGAAGTCATAAGAAATATCGTTCCGAGATAAAACGTTAGAGGGCAACTCCTGCATGTGTTACTGCACGATCTCTTGAGCTTCTGTAAAAAGGACAGGCGTATCCCGACCGCTTTCTCTAAATCAGGCAGACCCTTATCTACGAGGTAATATCCGACATGAGCCGTTTTATTTTTTTGTTTTACGTCTGATGCCTTTTCCTCTGTCAGCCGTACCGCAGTTTGGGCAACTTCAATTTCCGTCAGGTTGCTGCGTTTTGCGATGTTTTCTATGACATGCCGGTACCTGTCTCTTGAGGTGAAATCCATATGTGCGTACGTATCGGAAATGTCTTCGCGCAGAACATGTTCCATTATACTTGCGGTTTCTATAAATACGTGCCAATCCATCTCATCCGCAAAACGCATGCTGTTGATGCTGTTTGCGATGGATACCTGGTCGGCAGCCTGCTGGCGGTTAGAGTCCTGAACAACCTGTTCAATTGTGAGTCCTTTTTCACCCAGCCGTTGTTCTATCCACGCTATCGTGAAAGCAAAAGCCTGTCCATGGCCTTGCAGACGGCGGGTGAATTCAGCAACAAACGGGGTTCGCATGAATTTATTAGTGCGGGCCAGGTCGGCCATCAGAAGAATAATATCGCCCGGTTTTCGTTCTGCTGTTTCCAGTAACCTGTCCACCCAGTAGTTGGCTTTAGCCCAATCATCCCTGTTTACGATGATGCGCGCCATGATACGCCGCAAATTTTCAATCAGCGCCAGCCTAAGCATGATAGGTATCGCCCAAAGTTCGCCTATGCTCAACGGAGTTACCGTCTGGTATCCGCTTATGAAACTGATAAGACATCCTGTATCAGCCCGTCCGTCAACGTGAGAGATAAGGTCAAAAATGATGTCATATACACGCGGGTAGCCGGCCATCGGTCCCGTTAATATCTGCGGGAGTTCCCGGCTGTAACCTTTAGGCAGGTGCTGGCGTACAGCGCGGATCTGTTCTTTAATCAGGTAGAAATTGTCCAGGAACCACTTGTCGGCGGGAGAAAGCTCCTCGTCCCGCGCAGCGGCTTTCGCTATAATCTTGTGTGCTTCCAGCAGGACACGTTCATTCTTGGAAAGACGTCCGAGAAGGCGGTCTCGTCCGTGTTTAAGACTGACGCGGTGTTTTTGGGCAAGTTCGGCTGCGTGCTGTTCCAGTTGTTCAAGGCTGAACAGTTCTGCCCGCAGGGGTTTGTCTCTATCTCTGTATCGAAGAGGTTTATGAATTTTCTCAAAATCCTTAAAATCTTTTAATAATCTTAAAAATTCTTTCGTAACCTCTTCAAATAATTTCAATATTTTCACCTCGCATAGATTTTTTCCTCTTTATGCCGGAAATCCTCTTCTCTCACGCAATAGCCAGTATTTTTCACTTAACAGGTAGGCAGGAATGGCTGCAAAAAGTATAACATGGATGGGAAAAGAATGAAAGAGGTCTGTTCTATCTGATACCTGCTTTATTTAGAATTTATCCGTGCGATTGCGTGTTGTACTGGCGATGGTTTTTCTTTCCCCTTCCAGTCGGTGTTTTCTATCTCCGCGATTGACTTGAAGAGTTTCCTGCAAGCTTCTTCGTACGGTATTCCGCAAAGTTCGGCTATAAGGCGCGTTGCGCGGTCAATGAGTTTTTTGTTTGAAGTATCCACCCACGCCATCCAGTTGCTTTTTATCCTGCCCATACGCGCCATAGTTATTGTGGATACCGTATTCATTACAAGTTTTACAGCAAGATGTTCCCAAAGGTTAATGGACGATTTTTTTATGCGGCAGGGCAGGGTGATAGCTCCGGGTATTCCGGAATTTTCTCCTATGACTAAAATCCTGCTTTCCGAAAAATCTTTTTTATGAATGTTAAACGCTTCAAAAAATCTTTCCGTTCCTTGCGCCGCGTCTGAAACGGATAAAACTGCTGCGGCGGCGGAAGATTTTACTCCGAATCTTCTTTTATCTTTTTCCCTGCCTATCCTGAATTTATAAATTTCCTCAATTCCGACAGCCGGCGGATTGCTGATTATTTTTTCTGAAGCATTTAAGGTTATGTAATCTTCTTTCGTCCACTCCAGACAGCGC
>CAZAMK010000039.1:0-4726 GCA_964486345.1 uncultured bacterium | reverse complement strand
GCGCGGCGCTCTCTGGAGAACCTGTTCCCATGCTTTTTCAGTGGGATACAGCGGGCTTTTCACAAAAGACCATGACTGCGGAGAGACGCTGTCATCCGCTTTGACAAAAGGCGGAAGCATGAAGGTGGGATTCCTTTCCGTCGTATCCGTCAGGATATCAATAAGCAGGTTATCGGCGAAATACGTTACAAGCCCGCCCTGCGAGTAGATGCGTTCCTCAAATTCAACCATGGAGGCGGCGGCATCAACTGTATTACCGGCAGTGAGGTTGTCAAGGAGTTCTTCAAATATTTCTGCGGGGTTTTCCTTACTGCCGGAGTTTTCCGTAACGGCGTTGAATGCTTTCTGCAGTGCCCAGCCCAGTATAAGCAGTTCTATTGTTGTCGCCTGCATTCTTGTAGAACCTGCTATAGCCATGGGGCCTGTGCAGAGGTCAAGAACTGTAATGCGGGGGTCTGTTATGGCAATTCCGGAGCGTTCTATTTTTTTAGCGAGCAGTTCAGCGGGATTGTTGAAGGCGAGAAAAACCTTTGCTCCGTCGTCTGCCGCCTGCATGGCCGAGCCGAGCACCGAAGAGGTTTCTCCTCCTTCGGTTACGGCCGCGAATGTATCTTCAGGACGTATGTTCAGGTCTTTTGCCTGCCTGCGGCCGAAATTTATATAATCTTCAAAAAACTCCACAGACCTGATTAACGCATAATCTCCGCCGGTCATTATGCTCACTACTCTGTCTGCCATTTCGAACCCGGAACGGAATGGGGAACGGCAGGATTTTCTCCATGCGGCTTCAAGCAATATGGCAAGACGTCCCGTGGCTCCGCATCCCGAGAATATAATCCTCCCTCCGGAGCGAAGCGACTTTTCCATGGAAGCTGACAGTTTTTCAAATTCACGGGAGGCGAATACTTCCGCGGCTTTCGGCGGTATGTCCCTGTCAACGCTCAAAAGCATCCTTATTCCTGCACGTACGTCAGCTTTGCACACTCCGTCAAGTCCGGATGTTTTCGGATGCGGCTGTTCCGTAGGCAGAAAGCCCAGCATGAACTGCGTTTCGTTACGCAGAAAATGCTTCGCCCTTTCCTTTGCAGAATCTGTTTTCATTTTTTTATTTCAGCAGCCGGTGATGGCCGCTCCTAAGGCAACTACGAATTGAGGTTCCGGGAGCACGGTTATTTTGCGCTCAACGGCTTTTTCTATCGCCTCTTTCAGGGCGCCGCTTTTTGCCCCTCCGCCGCAGAAAAAAAGCGGTTTGTCCTGGCTGAAGTGGCGTATCATTACTGCAACCCTTGATGCAATTGAATTGAAAAGGCCTGCCGCGATGTCTTCCTTGGCCGCGGAAGAAGCGATTAGAGAAATAACCTCGCTTTCCGCAAAGACACTGCAAGTTGAATTTATCTTTACCGGTGTTTTTGATGCCATTGCAAGGGATGAGAGTCCCTGCAGGTCTGTTTCCGTCACGGCAGCCATTATTTCCAGAAATCTCCCGGTGCCCGCGGCGCATTTATCGTTCATAAGGAAGTCAAGCACACTGCCCGTATCGTTTACCTCAATCACTTTCGTATCCTGCCCGCCGACGTCAATGATAAGGCATTCCCTGCGCCCTGCAAGATTATATCCGCCAGTTGCCGCGGCTGAGATTTCAGTTATTACCCTGTCTGATTTTTTAAAGGAGCGCCTTCCGTATCCGGTTGATATTATCGTTTTTATCCCGGATATCTGTATGCCTGCTTCTTCAGCGGCTTTTTCCAGAACCGACATGGCACATCTTTCCGTGTCAATGCCGGTTTTCACCAGAGATTTTCCGGTTATCTTTGAATCTCTCACGATAACGCACTTGGTGGTTACCGAACCGATATCTATTCCCGCACATATCTTCATATTATTTGCCCCGCTTACCCTGATGTCTTGAAAAGCTTTCAATGAATGGTGGAGACTTATCCGGTATACTATTGCTATACGGTAGTTATATGCAAACAAAAGGAAGATTTGTTTGCGTTATACAATCGTATAACTATTTATATCTATTGTATATCCTATCCGGTTTTTCTATGAGGGATTTTGATTCACCGTCTCTATCCCAGAATCTCCATAAACGCCTCTATCCGCGTTTTAAGCTGTCCGGTATCCTCCCTGCTGAAATCTGTTTTAAGCACAAGAAGAGGAATCCCCTTTTCCTTCAGAACATTACGCAGAATAGTCGTCTGTATTTCAAAAACCTGGCACAGTCGCAGGTTGTAATATATAACGCCGTTGAGTCCGTGCTCTTTGACCGTGTCAATTATGGTATTGATAATCTTGTCAATTCCGACAAAACACGGGCATATGCTCGGAGCGATATATTTAAGCGTCAGAGCGCGTATAATACCGGATTCGGTTTCCTCGTCTATCTCCACAGGGTCAAAAAGACGGCCGTATGCCGAGCACATAACGTCTGCGGCGGCATAGCATCCGGTCTCTTCCATGATATCAAGTATTTTGAAATTGGGAAACAATATGGGCGAGCCCGCGAGTAGAATCTTTTTTGCCTTTTCGGGAGTGTTTTTGTTCTGCGAGAGCATTTCTTTGTAAACCGCTTCAGCTTTAACATTCCATTCTTCGGGGTTCATGAAAAATGACGCATGGGACAGAATGAAATAATCAAAAGAATTAAGCGCCGCAGGATTTTTTGCGCGGTATTCGTAGATTTTCCTGAATGTGCGGGTTCTCTCGTTGGTTGCTCTGCAGGCGTCCATCAGTTTATTCCTCGCCGGCTTTGCCCGCAGTTTATTCTTCAGGTATTCGTAAAATTTGAGATAGGCATCTGTCCACACCTCAATATTTTTTATGTAATCGGTATTTCTCGGCATGTCAAGCAGGTAGATGTCTTTTACCGC
The DNA here is from genome assembly GCA_964486345.1 of uncultured bacterium. Lineage (GTDB taxonomy): Bacteria > Ratteibacteria > UBA8468 > B48-G9 > JAFGKM01 > JAFGKM01. Next base: position 1,853 of record CAZAMK010000039.1, on the reverse strand, counting down.
GGGGGTTAAAATTTCTGCCAGCTTGACTTTCCCGTCGCATGTGGCAGGTATCACAAGAAGGTCCATGTTGTCTCCGATGTGGTCGTAAAAATCACCGCAGGTGGATTTTACCATGGGGCATATGTCTCCGGGGACCGCTTCTTCCCCTGCTTGTGCACAGCGGCTGTCGGCGCTGCAAAGCCTTACGGGAAGCGCCCCGCAGGCGATAATGAGTTCTTCCGGCACAGAATTGCACAGGTATCCCACAACGGACGCGGTTTTGTTTTCTCCGGGGGCTTTCAACTCTTTGGAGACGGCAGAATAGAAGAATTTCATGCTTTCAAGACCTGATGCCTGTCTGTGTTTTTCCGTCTCCGCAGAGTAGTCGGAGGGGATTTCCCGCCTTTTTTCGGAAAAATACTTAAGCGACGGCAGATACTCTTCGCTGATAAATTTTTTATTTTTCATGGTCATTTCATTTCCGATTCCGCTATTTTTTTGCCGAAAAAGTTTGCCGAGAGACACTTGTCCCTCGGGCATATCTCAACGCATCTCAAACACATTATACAGCCGTTCCGGTTGTAAACCCCGTCCGTGTTCTTTTCGTACATTTCGGTAAGCCCCATGGGGCAGGCTTCGGTGCAAAGCCCGCATTTATTGCACTTGACCGCTTTTTTCTTCAGCGCCAGACCGGCTCCCTTGTTAAACCATGAGTTCATCAGCCCGACGGGACAGAGATGGCACCATATCCTTCTTCCCCAGTAGAAAGCCGCGATGAAGATGCCCATTACAATCCATGCAAGGATTGTAAACATTGAGGTTATGCCTGTTTCAAAATCTTTCCAGCCCGGTTTTATGAAGCCGAACAGCGGGCATATGAGGCGTGCCGGGCATATCTGGCAGTAAGGCAGGAACCAGTAGCATTGAAACCTTGCGAGGTTGGGGATACCTATAAGCCCTGAAATGAAGAGGCTGATGCCCAATATGCCGTAGGAAGAGAATGTCAATCCCGAACGGAAACCGGCCGGAAATCTTTTTGCGGGTATGTTCATCTTTTTCCTCACCATAGTCAGAAAATCTCCCACTGTCCCTATGGGGCAAACCCATCCGCACCACATCCTTCCGAAGAGGAAGCACAGCAGCACAAACAGCGTAAAATGGGGAAGAAGATATTTGAATTTCGTCCTCCATGTAAGGTTTTCCGAGATAAAATGCACAATGCACGCCTTGAATAAACCGCCGCGCGGATTGAACCTGCATATCAGCGAAGGAGGATAATTTTCAATGACGGGGTTGTCTCCTGACGGCCATAGTATGGAACCTTTTTCAACCTTAGTTGTTGCCATATAGCCCTTCGGAGCTTTCACTTCGGGGAAAAAGGATTTCTGCGTTGTCTGCACCCTGGTTCTGAAAATATACCCGCCATAAATGATAAGGATGATTGATACAATCTGCACGATTCTTCTGCTAAAGGTAATTTTTTTTCTCATGTTTCTTTAGAGTTTTTTCGCGCCCTGTATACGCTGAACAATATCAGTATGACAATGGGAAAAAGATGCCAGTAGTACCGTATCTCCGGACTTCTGTCCACTTTTATAATCATTTCTCCCACGTCCATATCCATGGATTCCGACGTTTTGGGAGCTCCGCCTATAACAGCGGTGACGATTGGCAGTACGGCCGCCTGCTTAAAAATTCTTCTTCTGGTTACTCCGGTTCCGTAGGATACGATGTAGTTCCTTTTCCTTGAGGTGTTTGCGGAGAAAAGGATTGTAACTTCAAGCAGGGAGCCGTCCGGCCATTCTTCAGTCCTTTCTATCTTTGAAGGGATTTCTCCACTTATCTCCGCATTATTTACAGTTATGTTTGATTCT
>CAZAMK010000038.1:0-9381 GCA_964486345.1 uncultured bacterium | reverse complement strand
AATCAGATAAAAGAGACTATTAAGCGTATCGGCTGGCAGAAGATAGAAATACTGGGCAGTGATGTAAAGATCCCCTGTGAAATAGATATGGGCGGTATCGCAAAAGGGTATATTGTAGACAAAACAGCCGAGTTTCTTAAAGCGCAGGGTATACGGAGCGCTCTTATAAATGCAGGCGGAGATATATACTGCTTCGGAGAAAATCCCGGGGGAAGGAAGTGGAGCATAGGGATACAGGACCCTTTTGTCAGGAGCGGCGTTAAAAGAATTGTGCATGTAACCGGATATGGCATAGTCACATCCGGAGATTATGAAAGATATATGACGATAAAGGGAAAGAAATACGGACATATAGTAAATCCGTTAACGGGAAAAAGCGTACAGAATTTCCCTGCCGGAGTTACTGTCATAGCAAGCAACGCCGCAACCGCCGACGGATTCGCCACCGCCTTCTACGTTCTCGGAGTCAAGAAGAGCATTGAAATCGCAGAAAGAGAAAAAAACATGGAAGTTTTGATAATAGACGGAGACGGAAAAATATACGAAAGCAGAAAATTTTCAAACTTCGCCGCGCCATAAATCGCCGTAATCTTCCCTTGCCCTTATTACAGAACTTGTTTTGCCGTCCACTATTATCTCGCACGGCCTTGTCCTGCTGTTGTAATTTGACGACATACTGAAGCAGTAAGCACCCGCGCTCCCGATTGCGAGCAGATCACCGCTTTTGATATTTGAAGGCACCTGCACATCCCTGGCGAGATAATCGCCCGTTTCGCATATGGGACCGACTATATCCGCCTTCATAAAGGCTTTTGATTTTTTTACGGGAAATACGCCGTGATGGCTGCCGTAGAATGCCGGCCTTATAAGGTCGTTCATCCCCCCGTCTGTTATGACAAAGTTCTTCTCCGGCCGCTTCTTGACGTACAGAACGCGGGTGAGCAAAATGGCGGTGTTTCCCACAAGGTACCTGCCAGGCTCAAGAATAAGCGTCTTCACCCCCATTTTCTTTATCTGCTCCGTTATCGGCTTCCCGAAATCCTCAATATTTTTCACGTTATCAGCTTCGGAATACGGAATGCCGAACCCGCCTCCAATATCTATTATTTCGGGATTAAAACCCGTCTCTTCAGAAAAAGCCCTGACTTTTTCAAGCGCTTTGAGGTACGGGGAGGCGTCTTTCAGCTGTGAGCCGAGATGCAGATGCAAACCTTTTATGGAAACATATTGATTGCGCAGGTTCTTTTTGATGATCCCCGCCGCCGTAATAATATCAAGCCCGAATTTTGTTTCCTTTTTTGAAGTCTTAACATAATGGTGGGTATCCACGTCTATATCCAGATTCAGCCGAAGACTGCACAAAATGCTTTTTCTGCGGTATCTTCTTGCATGTTTTTCAATAAGCCTTATTTCTTCTTCGTTTTCAATATTGAAACAATATATTTTCTTCCTTATCCCCATTTCAATCTCATCCTCTTTTTTCCCGACTCCCGCGAAAACTACCCTGCCCGGAGCAAAACCGGCAAGCAGAGCCCTGCGCAATTCCCCTCCGGAAACCACATCCGCACCCAAGCCGTTTTCTTTCATGAGCCGCAGTATGGATTGGTTTGAATTCGCCTTGACGGAATAGCAAATGAGAGAATTGACGCCGCTGAAAGCATTCCTGAAACTCTCTGTTTTTGAGAGAATTGAATTTCTGCTGTAAATGTAGCACGGCGTACCGTATTTTTCCGCAATCTCGCCCGCAGGTTTTTCTTCGGCGTAAAAAATCCCTTTCGTATATCCGAAAAATCCGTCAAAAATTATTTCAGCGCTTTCTTCCATCTGCCAATCTCCTTTTTTACAAGTTCGGGGGAAGTTCCGCCGTACGAGGATTTTGCCCTGACGGAACCCTTAAAACTCAAAACTTTTTTTATGTCTTCAGAGAATTTTGAAGAAAAACTTTTCCATTCCTTCATATCCAGAGAGGATACGCTCCTGTTTCTTTCAATGCAGTATCTCACCATTGCGCCGCAGATTCCGTGCGCCTGCCTGAAAGGAATTCCTTTTTTTACAAGATATTCAGCCGCATCGGTTGCCAGCGTAAACTCCGAAAGAGCTTTTTCCGCCGTCCCGCTTTTGAAGATGAGAGCCGGCACGATATCCGCGAGTATGTTCAGAGAAGCCGCCGCATCTTCAAGTATCCCAAAAGCCAGACGTTTATCCTCCTGCAAATCCCTGTTGTAGGAAAGCGGAAGGCCTTTCAGGAGCGCCATCAGTCCGGAAAACATTCCTGCGGATGAAGCGGCCTTTCCCCTTATCAGTTCAAGGACGTCGGGATTTTTTTTCTGCGGCATTATGCTTGAACCGGTACAGTACCTGTCAGGCAGTTCTATAAACCCGAATTCGGATGCACTCCATATTATAATGTCCTCGCAGAATCTTGAAAGATTCAGCATGAGCATGGTGCAGGCGACGGCAGGCTCAAGCAGAAAATCGCGGGAGGCGACGGTATCAAGGCTGTTGCGTGAGACTTCCGAAAACCCGAGAAGTTTGGCAAGATACGCCCTGTCAACCGGCAGGGAAGTGCCGCAGCATGCGCACACGCCCGCAGGGAGAACATCTACTCTTTGATATGAATCCGCCAATCGCTGTTTGTCTCTTTCAATCATCTCCGTATAAGCGAGAAAATAATGGGATGCGAGAACCGGCTGGCTCTGCTGTAAATGAGTATATGCGGGCATTACATCGGGAAACACCTTTTCCGCCTTGGCAACCATCGCCTTCTGCAGAGTCGTTATGCCGGATGAAATCTCCTTTATCGCATCTTTTAAAAACAGTCTTTCATCAAGGACTATCTGGTCATTTCTTGAACGCGCCGTATGAAGCCGTTCCCCGTCACTGCCTGCAATTTCAATCAGCCGTCTTTCCACAGCGGTATGTATGTCCTCGTCAGCAGGTTTAAACCGAAACTTGTTCTTCTCTATTTCTTCCCTTATCTTTTCAAGTCCGCTTACAATACTTCTGCTCTCCTTCGCGCTTATAATGCCGCATTTAGCGAGCATTTTAGCATGGGCTATGCTTCCCTTTATGTCGTACAAAGCAAGTCTTCTGTCAATATCCAGAGAAGAAGTGAAATTTATAACGCGGCTTTCCACTTTCCCTTTAAACCTGCCCGCCCACATGTATTCCATGTTAATATCTCCTCGTGTCTGAAACCAGTTGATAGTTATTAGTGTATAGTGATTAGCATAAAATCTTTTACTTGCCACTATACACTTGTCACTAATCACTCTCTTTTTGATACAGTTTACAGCATTTGACTGTTATCTGCAACAAAACCTGTGCTATAATAAACGGTAAAAACATGAACGAGAACATTAACAGGGAAAGGTTTTACAGAGACATTGCAAATAATGCGGAGCTGAAAAATTTTCAGGTAAGGATTGAGGAGACCGACCTGCTTGTAATGGCGGAGAAAAACCTGAAAAAAAAGGTTGAGGAAGAAGTGTTTAAAGAGAGGACAGCCATAAAGAATTATATTAAGAGCCACCCCGGATTTTACACTTCTTTTTCACCGATGAAATCCGAAAGCGGCGAGGAAATAATACGGCTCATGTGCGACTCTTCAGAGATGACTCTGACCGGACCCATGGCTTCCGTAGCCGGAGCGATAGCAGAAATGACCGGCAAGAAACTCCTTGCTTTTACAAAACAGGTTTTTATTGAAAACGGCGGAGATATTTTCGCGTTGATGCAAAGGGATTTCACAGTAGGAATTTATGCAGGAAGTTCGCCTTTTTCCCTCAAGATAGGACTGCGGATAAAGGGCGGGGAGACGCCTTGTGGAATCGCCACGTCAAGCGGTACGGTGGGACACTCCTTCAGTTACGGGAAAGCGGATGCGGTAACAGTTCTCTCCGGATCGGCCGCTTTTGCGGACGGAGCCGCTACCTATTTCGGCAACCTTGTAACCGGAGAAAGGATTGAAGGAAAGCTGATTGAGGGGGAACTTAAAAAATTCCCGTTTATTGACGGAATTCTTATAATCAAAGGGAGAGAAATATTCGCATGGGGAAAAATAGAGCTGGTTTCTTTGTAATGCTTGCGGGAAAAAGAGCGACATTTAACTGGCTGTTCTTCATTTTTGTTGGAATTTTCGGCAGGGGCGGATATATAAATGTACTGACAGGAATGCTTTTTATCCTCGCCGGAGCATTTATACGCATACTTGCGGCAGGGACTATAAAAAAGAATGAGGTTTTGACGGATACCGGACCTTACAGGATGTGCAGAAATCCGCTGTATCTTGGCAGTTTCTTGATATCGTCCGGGCTTGTCATTGCCGCTGATAATATATTTATCCTGCTTTATTTCCTTGTCTTTTTCCCGCTTGCCTATATACCCGCAATTCTCGGAGAGGAAAAGTTTCTGACGAAGAAATTCGGAGAAAATTATCTGCTTTATAAAAGGAAAACCCCCGCATTCATTCCGCACATTAAAAAAACGGACATGGAAAATTTTTCATGGAAACAGGTAAAGGAGAATAAAGAATATATAAACTGGCTGGTAATATCCGTCCTTTTGATTATCCTCTTAATAGAACCCTATCTTGTATTTAATAAATAACCCTGCCCAGCATATAAGGAGGGCTGCAAGAGTCGGCAGAAAAGAAAGCTTAATCCATCTCCCCCATCCTATTTTTACATGATGCCCTTCCATAAACGAGTAGCCGACCACATTTGCGCTCGCTCCTATGGGAGTAAAATTGCCTCCTATATCAAGGCCGAGGCTCGCCGCCCAGATTAACAGCGTAAATGAATAAGATAATGCGGGCGCAAGGTTTTTGATAAGATATCCTATGCTTATCGCTTCGGGAACGTTGTCTATGACACTGCTTGTCACCGCCCCTCCCCAGAAAAGCACGCCCGTCATTCCTACCGCATGTCCGGCAAAACCGCTGACAGATGAGGCAAACATCCGCATTACTCCCGTCTTTTCCAGCGCTCCCACGATAACAAAAAGGCCGGTAAGAAACATAAGTGTTTCAATATCTATCTGTTTGAAAATGTTTTTCAGTTTGGGATTGTTTCCCTTGGTGGAAAGTATCGTGAATGCCGGGATAAGGCTTGTGAGCGCAATATTCAAAGGCATAACATCCGTGATGAAATCCCGGAGGATAAGCAATAAAACAGTTGTAAGGAGCCCTGTTAATCCGAGCTTCATAAGAAACCTGTCTTCTATCGCATCTTCCGGCACAAGTTTTTTCAACTCGGCTTTTTGCATCTTTTGATTGAGCTTTAGCAGTTCCTTCCTGTTCATCCTGTATAAAACACTTATCGCCCCGAGTGCGCCGAGCATACTCAAAATCCAGTTATGTTTTACAAAATCCGTGAAACCCAGGCCGAACATGGAACCAAGCACGACGTTTGGCGGATCTCCCATAAGCGTCCCCGACCCCCCTACGTTGGACATGCAGATTTCCGCAACGATAAAAGGCACAGGGTCAAACTTGAGTATCTTGCTCAAAGCATAAGTGAGCGGCGCCAGAAAAACTATAACGCTGATGGAATCAATGAACCCCGACAGAAAACATGCCATTAAAGGAAAAAAAACGAAGATTTTTACGGGGTTAAAATCAAGTTTTCTGGCTACCAGAAGGGAAAAATAATTGAAAAATCCGGATTCTTCAATGATTTTGACAATCGTAAAAATTCCGAACAGAAAGCCTATTGTTTCCCAGTCCACATAAAGAGCGACTTCCTTCGGCGTGTAGATTTTAAACAGTACAAGAAGAACCGTCCCGGATAGAGCCGTATAAACCCTCGGGGATTTTTCAACCGCTATTAAAAAATAGCATAAAACAAAAACAGCGATGCTTATTAACGCTTTGATATCCATTAATTGTTCCTCAAATCATAAATGCCCTGCAAATCTCATTCCTGGAAACATAACCTACAGGAATATTATCCTTGTTAACCACTATCAATCTGTGAATGTTTCTTTTCTTCATCATAACCGCCGCTTTTAACATGGAATCCTCCTCTCTGACTGAAAAAACAGTCGTCTGCATTATATCCTTTGCCACAACAAGCGGCGAGATATAATCCACGTTTTCAACAATATCGGTGAGAAAGTCTGCAAAAAAAGAGACCTTTTCAAGGATGGCAACCTCGTCCCTTGAAAAGAGAAGGTCGTCAAGCAGTTCTTCCAGGCTTATCAGCCCGGTCATTTTGCCTGCCCTGTTTACAACGGGGAGAATATTATGGTGAGTACCCGAGAAAAGCTCCAGAATTTCCCTGATGGGAGTCTGCTCGTTTACCGCCGGCACCCCTCCTACCATAAAATCTTTCACCCTTTTCATAGCTCTCCTTTTTTTCACGGCAACTTACGGTGCGTAACATTCATCGCATAATAAACTACTGTTGATTTTACAATTTTTTCTGGTATAATATCAACTTCTATTTGACACCGCCTTTTTTTTGGCTAAAATATATAGAAGTTTAATATCAAAATCTGCAAATAACTTACGGGAAGGGAAAAATATGGAAGTTACTATAAAAGAACTTTTGGAAAGCGGCGTATATTTCGGGCACCCTACAAGGCAGTTTGACCCGAGAATCAAGCCTTTTCTCTACGGGAAAAGGCAGGGGATTTATATAATTGATATAGAGAAAAGCCTTGAAAAAATCAAGGAAGCAGGGGAATTCCTCAAAAAATCGGCGGCCGCCAATAAGACCATACTCTTTGTCGGCACGAAAAAGCAGGCGCAGGCGTCCATAAAAGAATCCGCGGAGAAATGCGGAATGCCTTTTGTGGATTACAGATGGATAGGCGGCACGCTTACAAATTTCAACGAGATAAGGAAACGCGTGGGAAGGTTGGATGAAATAGAAGAGCTGGAGAACAGCGGTAAACTGTCTCTGTACACAAAGAAGGAAGCCTCTCTTTTATTGAAAGAAAAAGAAAACTTGCTGAAAAAATTCATCGGGATAAGAAACCTCAACAAATATCCTGACATTATCGTGGTTGTTGACGTCAGAAAGGAAATCAACATAATCAGGGAAGCAAAAAAAGTCGGAATAACGATTGTGGGAATAGTGGACACCAACAGCAACCCAGAACTTCTGGATTATCCCATACCGGCGAATGACGACGGACTCAAATCAGTCAGCCTGATTCTTTCAAAACTCGCCGAGTGCGTCGCTGAAGGGAAAGCGTCGGTACAATACCAGATACCGGCGACTGAACAGGAAAAAGCGAAACAGGGAGAAGAAGCAACCCCTGCGCAAGAACAACAGCCAGGCGCGGAGAATGAAGCCCGGATAGCTCCGGCCGGTAAGAAATCAAAAGATAAAAAAACGGAAGAGGAGCCGGAAAAAAATGAAGCTTGACGTATCGCTCATAAAGGAAATAAGGGACAAAACCGCCGCAAGCGTAATTGAATGCAAAAAAGCGCTTGAAGAGGCAGACGGAGATAAGGAGAAAGCACTGGTAATATTGAAAAAAAGAGGAATGATTATATCCCAGAAGAAAGCCGGGAGAGAAACGAAAGAGGGCATTATCGGCGCCTATGTCCACATAAATAACAAAGTGGGCGTTTTAATAGAAGTCAACACCGAAAGCGACTTTGTGGCGCGCAACGATGAATTCAAAGAACTTGTAAAGAACCTTACTCTCCAGATAACAGCTTCTGACCCTAAGTGGGTGGATAAAGAATCGGTGCCTGAAGAAGCGCTGGCGCAGGAGAGAGAAATCTGCAAGGACCAGTTCAAGAACAAACCGCCTGCAGTTTTAGACAAGATAGTTGATGGCAAGATGCAGGACTTCTACAAGGCGAACGTTCTGCTGGAACAGAAGTTCATCAAAGACGAGGAAATCACGGTACGAGAATACATAGAATCAAAGATTGGTAAACTCGGCGAAAACATAAAAGTAAAAAGATTTGTAAAATATGAACTTGGAGAGTAAAATAAGAATATACACAAACCGGGAGGGATGATGGAATTTGAAATGGGATATCTGATGGCACTGGTAGTAATAGGGTTAAGTTTTCTTGGCTTTTTTCTGGCGATGATGATTTCCGAAATAAACAAGAAGAAGGGCATAGTATTTTTCATGCTCTCACTGATTCTTTTCGGACTGGGAGCATATTACTACTATGTGGTCGGACAGTGGCAGAAGACAGTCGGAGGAGCGAGTCCGAACAAGCTGAATGAATATCTTTCTATCTATCGGCCGACGAACATCTCCGAACTGCCTTTTGAATTGCCGAGCGAATTGCCGAACGAATTGCCGAACGAACTGCCAAGGTAACTTTCGGATAGATCAGAAAAAAACAGGGAAATAAGCATTTCCTGTTTTTTTCTTTTTTATGCAGTAATCTCTTTATGCGGGTAAAATCACTGTAGCAGTTTTACTGCTTTTCTCCCAGGGATTTCTCAAATCCGCCTTAAAAGAGCATGCGGCAAGCGATAACATTATCAGTGTCAGCAATACAAAGAATATGCATTTAAAAAAGCTCATCTTTTTGCCCTCCTTGTTCTGGTTTTTCCGCCTTTTCTCCCTTTTTGTACAGCTTTGTAACCTTGAAAACAACCTTTTTGCGCGCGGGGATAAAAACCTTCTCGCCTGTTCTTGGATTTCTTCCCTTCTTCCCTTTTACCTTCTTTACCTCAAAAACTCCGAATCCGCGTAATTCAACCCTTATGCCGTCTTTCAGCGCCTGTGAAAGAATCATAAGAAATTTATCCGTTACTTCTTTTACAAGAGATCTGTTCAGGCCGGTCTTTTCCGCTACAGCTTCCACCATATCTTTTTTTATCATTTCGCCTTATTCCCTTTTGCTGCTCTAATCTCTAATGCTCAATTACTCTGACAAATTTTTATGAGAAATTTGTCATGCCGGAGGAGGGAGTTGAACCCATCACGAGTCGCTTCGCTCTTCAGGAGGGGGAGCTTCCCCCTCCTGATATAGTTCTCCCCCCGATACGACAACATGAGAAAATCCTTTTCCCATACCCTTTTGCCTCGTTCGGGTTTCCCCAACTCCCTCTTCAAAGAAACTTAGCATGCCGGAGGAGGGAGTTGAACCCTCACGAGGTTGCCCTCACCGGATTTTGAGTCCGGCGCGTCTGCCATTCCACCACTCCGGCTGATTTCTGTAACTCCTTATTTATCAAGGAATTATAATCTAACTCCCCTACCCTGTCAACATCCTGCCTGTCCGTAGGTGTCCAAAAAGTGTCCATTTGCTTTGCAAATCCATCTAAAACTTCCCTTTTATGGTCTTTTGACAAATGCGCATAGCGCAACGTCATCTGAAAGGTTTTATGTCCCAACAATTCCTGTATTGTTTTTATATTCACTCCCATCATGGCAAGATGAGAAGCAAAAGTATGC
>CAZAMK010000037.1:0-9490 GCA_964486345.1 uncultured bacterium | reverse complement strand
TTGAGGCGGGGAAAAGAGAAAAGATAGAGCCGTATGAAATTAAGGAATTTCAAATCCTGCGCGGTAAAGGAATTCAGGCGGCAATCAACGGCGAAAGATTCATGATAGGCAATAGAAGATTAATGTCGGATGAAGGAGTTGATATCAGTACGGCGGAGTTGACTGTAAAGGGGTTGGAGGAACAGGGCAAAACGGTTATGTGCGTTGCCGCAGGGAAAAATATTGCAGGCGTTTTTGCCGTTGCCGATACGCTGAAACCGGAATCAAAAGAAGTCATAAGCCGGCTCAACAAACTCGGATTCAGGACGGTTATGCTCACCGGCGATAATGAGAAGACTGCTTCAGCAATTGCTGAACAGGCTGGGATTGCAGAAGTTATGGCTGATATTCTGCCCGATGATAAAATGGCGGCAATAAAAGAACTTCAGAAAAAGGGCAGGGTTGCCTTTGTGGGAGACGGCATCAACGACGCCCCGGCATTAAAACAGGCGGATGCCGGAATTGCCATAGGCACGGGAACCGATATAGCGATTGAGTCGGGAGACATAGTGCTTGCGAGAGGCAATCTTGAAGGAGTTATGTCCGCAGTTCTATTAAGCAGTGAAACCTTTAAGAAGATAAAACAGAATCTCTTCTGGGCATTTTTTTATAACGTCGTTGCCATCCCACTTGCCGTCATGGGGATTTTGCATCCGGTCATAGCCGAGATAGCGATGGCAACATCCTCCGTGTCCGTCATTACCAACGCCGCCCTCCTTCGCCGCGTAAAAAAGTCAATCTGATATGTGTCAGTCGGGGAAGAGGGGGGTGGAGAGGTATCTTTCACCGGTGTCAGGAAATATGACCACTATGAGTTTTCCCTTGTTTTCCTTTCTTTTTGCAATTTGTATCGCCGCCCACAGCGCCGCCCCTCCGGAGATGCCGGCAAGAATCCCTTCCGTTTTTGCAAGAAGGCGTGCGGTTGCTATTGCATCATCATCCGTTACCCCGATTACCTCGTCTATGATATCCCTGTTAAGAACTTTAGGTATAAATCCCGCACCTATTCCCTGAATCTTGTGGGGGCCGGGTTTGCCGCCTGACAACACGGGTGAGCCCGAGGGTTCAACCGCTATGGCTTTGAATTTCGGGCGCCGCTTTTTGATTACCTCCGCTATACCGGTTATGGTGCCGCCTGTTCCCACACCAGCTACAAGTATATCAACCTTGCCGACCGTATCCCGCCATATCTCTTCGGCCGTCGTCTTCCGGTGAATTTCGGGGTTTGCCGGGTTTTCAAATTGCTGGAGTATTATACTGCCCGGGATTTTCTTCGCGAGCTTTTCCGCCTCGTCTATGGAGCCCTGCATACCTTTTGCGCCGTCGGTCAGGATAATCTCCGCTCCCAGCATTTTCAGGAGTTTTCTGCGTTCCCCCGACATCGTTTCCGGCATGGTGAGAATAAGCCTGTATTTTTTCACCGCAGCCGTGAATGCCAATCCTATTCCTGTGTTGCCGCTCGTGGGTTCAATTATGACGCCGCCCTTTCTAAGCAGTCCTTTTTTTTCGGCGTCCTCTATCATTGCAACGCCTATGCGTTCCTTCACGCATCCGAGAGGGTTGAACGACTCAATTTTTGCAACTATATCAGCGTTTACCCCTTCTGCTATCCTGCTTAACCTGACCAGCGGCGTATTTCCCACCGTTTTTGTTATGTCGTCAAATATCTTTGTCATGATAAACTCCCATATCTATCCTGTCATACAATTATTATCATAATAGTAAGATTAATCTCTGTCAAGGGAATATTAAAACCGTGAAATGAAATCAAACAAGGGTTTAGAAGGTGGGGCCGAGATAGATGTATATGGTCCCGTTGTCCAGAGAACGTATTCCGTATCCGATGTAGAAAGGACCCAGCGGCGTGTCCAAGGCGGCAAAGACGGAGCCGGAAAGGCGCATGTTGTCAAAAGAAATATCCTCAAAGTCATCCCACGCCTTTCCCGTTTCCAGAGAAGCTCCGAGGAAATAACCGTCTATGTTGAGAGGAAGCTGTTTTTTTATCTCGCGCATGTATGTAAGCTTGAGAAGTCCGGAGTAATCGCCCGCAAATCTGTTTTCGCAAAAACCGCTCATCCTGTGGAATCCTCCGAGGGAAAACTTCCTGTACTCGGGCAGGTCGGTGCCGAAACTGCTTGAAGCTTCAAGAGAGGCGATAAGGGTATTGCGCGCATAACTTAATGCTCCGGCAGTTTTGACGGTAAGCATACGAAACTCCTTTTCTTCGTCCCTGCCGGGGGCGGTTCCTCTGTACCATGCGCCGAAATATGTGCCTTGTCTCGGGAAAACTATGCTGTCCATACGTTCAATGACAAGAGAACCTGTAATCAAAAACTCATTAGTTTTGTAGTCTGGCAGAGCGTCATCCCCGATTGAAGGCTTGCTCATGACGTTTTCTCCCAGAACCCCCAAACGGAATTGCCCCTGGTTGCCGAGGTTTATTCCTGCGTCAATGCCCGCTTCGGTTTGGTTTGTGCGGTAGCGCGCGTACCTGTTGTCATTCTCATAAAGGTCTCTATTCGTGAGACTGTAATTAAGCAGGGTTGCAATAAAGAAATGCTCTCTGTAATCAAGCGGCTGGTAAAATTCCGCTTTAAACGAGTGGTTTATGCCTAAACGGGCGTGAAGATTAAGTTCGCCGCCCATGCTGTTTATCCTTGTCATCCTGTAGCGTATCAAAGGGTTGAAATCAGACGCACTGTTGAATCTCAACCCGAAATAAAGATAGTTCGGCCCCCACGGTTTGACGTGCGGTTCAATAACGAGGCCTTCTTCATCGTCTCTCTTAATCAGCCGGTAATCAACGCGGTCAAAAAAGCCCGTTGCGTAGATATCCGTGATGTCGCGCACGATATCCGGGGGGTTCAGCATCCTGCCCGGCACTGTTTTGACGCGCTCCCGCACAATCTCCGGCGAAATATTTTTTGCCTGTTTTATTTCAATGAAATCAATCTCTGCCGGCTCTTCCCTGCGCCAGACGGATATTTTTGCCTGATACAGCTTGTACTCATCTTCCGTCACAGCCATTGCAGAAAGCGCAGAGGCGGATTTTCTGGCAGCTGATTCTCCGCCCGCTATTATCCCCGCGGCTTTTTTGAAATCGGTGTTGGCAAAACCCGGCAGTTCAATACTTATGAGAATATCCCCTTCCTTCAGGAAGGATTTCTGGTATTTAAGGTCTCTGTGGCTGTATATTGCGAGCACCTGTTTTGTGACGTTAATCATGGAGTTCAGGCTTTCGCGCCCCGCAAGCGGCGGGCTGACGTCCGCGGCGATGATTCTCTCTGCCCCGGCGGCTCTTGCGGTCTCAATGGAAAGGTTGGCGGCAATTCCTCCGTCAACGAGCAGTTTTTTATCAATTTCCACGGGGGAAAAGATGCCGGGTATCGCCATGCTTGCCATTATTGCTTTTGCCAGGTCGCCGGAAGCAAGGTCAACCCTGTCGCCAGTTTCAATGTCCGCCGCGACAGCCCTGAACGGAATAGCAAGTTTGTTGAAATTGTTGACCGTCAATGCGGGCAGAAGTATTTCGTTAAGGGCGAGAGAGAGTTTCTGCCCTGCGATTATGCCGTGGGGTATACGCGCTTTTCCCTTGGAATACCCGATTTCTAACCCCTGCGCATAATCGGCCGAATCACTGCGGATATGGTAGGATTGCTCAAGCGGCTTGGGATTGTCGGAAAATATGTCGTTCCAGTCCACTGCCATGATTTTCTTTTCAATCTCATCCGGGGAAAGCCCCGTTGCGAAGAGCCCTCCCACAATCGCTCCTATGCTGGTGCCCACAACCATGTCCACGGGGATGCGCATTTCTTCCAGAACCTTTAGAACTCCCACGTGCGCAATACCGCGCGCTCCTCCTCCGCTAAGCACAAGCACGGTAAACGGATGCCGGGGAGCAGGTGCGGTTTCGGCAGAGAGAGCGGCTGAAACCGTGAACAGCAGAAAGAGAGCAAGAAGTTTTTTCATCAGTATTCATTGTATTTTTTGTCCGCCGGACTGTCAAGGAAAGGTGCGGAGAAACATAAATTCTCCATAATAACAATTGATTAAAATGCGCCCAACCGGGCGGCTTCCTTCATTCCGATTCTTTGTATCGGGACGCTCCTCAAACAGACGCTCGCTGAAAAAACCGCCCGGCAGGGCGCTGGCGGAGATTCCATTGTTATAGATAGATGTAATACTAAACTTTTTGCATATAAAACAGTCCAAACTTTATGCGAAAAATCAAAAGCGGTTTTACGCTTATAGAATTACTGGTAGTGCTTGCGATTATCTCGGTTCTCGCCGGACTCATTCTTCCCTCTCTTTCAAAGGCCCGTGAGATGGGGAGAAGGGCGGTGTGCCTCAATAATCTGAAACAAATATTCCTTGCCCTTGACATGTACGCCGCCGATAACGGCGATTATTATCCTGTCGCCGCCTCCGTTCCGTCCCTGCACCTGAACGACGATCCGAGGATATGCGACGTCCTCGCTTCTTATGCGCAATCGCCCAATGTTTTTAGGTGCCTGTCCGACAGGGAAGGATATTTTGAGAGAGAGGGTTCAAGCTATGAATACAACGTATCGCTCGGAGGCAGAAAACAGGACAGAAGAAGAAGGAGTACCACTACGTGGGTTTTTTACGACTACATGGATTTTCACGGCAGGGGCATAAGAAATTTTGTTTTTCTTGACGGGCATGCGAGCCATGAACCTATAGCTGTTACGGGGGAAGATGAATGAAAATAAAAATTGATAAAAAAAAGAAAAGGAAAATATTTATTATTGCGGGCGGCAGTATTCTCGGAATACTCCTTATTGCCGTGACTGTTTACGGCGTCAACAGAATCCCCCCCAATTTTGACAAGTTGTCCGATGAAAAAGTTTTGGAATACATGAAATCCGGAAAGTCCGCGAATCTTGACAATGCCCGTCTTGTTAAGCTCGGGGAGCGTCTTGATAAAATACCTTCTGAAAAAAGGAGGGAGGGGATGGATTCCCTTACTTCCGGAGAAAGGGATAATTTAAGAGAAAGCCGCATGTTGATTGCAGATGCGGCGATGAAAAAAACAATAGATGAATTTTTTTCCCTGCCTGCCGACAAGCAGAACGAGTTTCTGGATAAGCAGATACGGCAGATGGAGGAGCGGCGGCGCGAATTTTTCGGACGGTTCGGACGCGAAGGATTTCCCGCAGGGGGAAGAGAAGGCGGGGAAAGAAGGCAGAATGTTGAGGGGCAGAGCGGAAGCGGAACGGGAGAGCGGGTTGGGGGACAGCCGAGCGCCGGAGGGCCGAGGGCGAGGAGGTCTCCGGAAGTCCGCCTCCAAATGAGAAGAAACCGTCTATCTGAAGTGTCTCCCGAGGACAGGGCTAAAAGAAGAGAGTATTTCCACCGGCTAATGGAAAGAAGAAGAGAGATGCGCCGTCGCGGTTGACATCCTTTAAGCAAGTATGTTACATTGATAAAAAAAGCGGCGTAGAGCGGGTAGCGTAGAGCGTATAGAAAATACAATTAAAAGCATTTAACTATACGCTAAACGCTCCACGCTGAACGCTATGTTTCAGACTATACGCTAAACGCTTTACGCTATACGCTGAATGAGAGGAATTTTGGGTAAATGAAGGCACTTTTATTATCCGGAGGCGAAGGGACCAGATTGCGTCCTTTTACGCTGACTACCCCCAAACCCATGCTTCCGGTTGCGAACGTCCCGCTGATATACCGCCAGTTTGAACTCCTGAAAAAACATAATGTTGACGAGGTTATTGTTTCCGTAGGTTATAGGGCGGAATATTTCAAGAAGTTTGTACTGCCTCTTGCCAAAAATGCCGGATTGAAAATACATCTCTGCGTTGAAAACACCCCTATGGGAACAGGCGGAGGTTTGAGGTATGCTTACAGTTTTTTCAGAAAGGATTCAGCCCCGTTTTTTGTTTTAAACGGAGATATAATTTCCGATTTGAATCTTGGGAAAATGCTGGAGATTCATAAGAATACGGGGGCCTGCGCCACAATCGCCCTTGTAAAGGTTTGCGACCCTTCGGCTTACGGACTTGCTTTAACGGATGCGGATATGAAGGTTAAAAAATTCATTGAAAAGCCGAAATCCGAAGAGATAGTGACCGATACAGTCAATTCAGGCGTCTATGTTTTTTCCCCGGAAATATTTGATGCGATACCGCCGGACAAACCTGTTTCTCTTGAAAGGGTTATTTTTCCGTATTTGCTTGAGAGCGGAAAGAAGTTTATGGGATACGTTCATTACGGATACTGGATTGACGTAGGTACCGTTGAGAAATACAAAATAGCGAATTTTGATATGCTCAAAACCGATTTGTTGACCGGTGAAAACACCGTTTTGAGGGAAGGCGTTACAACAATTGGCAAGGTTATTATCGGAGACAACTGTTCTGTCGGCAAAGGCGTTCTTCTTGAGAACAGCATTGTTATGAGCAACTCCGTCATAAAGGACGGGAGCATTGTTTCCGACAGCGTAATAGGCAATGAGGTTTTAATCGGGAATAACTGCGAAATACGGGGCGCCGCCATTGCCGATAAAAGTCTTATCAACTCTCACAGCCTGATAATGGGGGAATAAGCTTCCCCCGCTGTCAGGTTAATCCCTTCGCTCATTTTAATTCTTTGTGGCAGAACCACCAGTCGTAGCTCTTAAACTCTCCGGCTTTTGCCTTCGCAAGGCGCTCCTTTGCGGTCTTTACGTCCCTTGCTGGCGGGATAATGACGTTTGCGCCTATAAGTTCATTTTTGGGCCAGTTGGCAGGGGTTGCTATGCCGTTCTTGTCGGATACCTGCAGTGCTTCAAGAGCTCTAAGTATCTCGTCCAAATTTCTTCCTATCTCCTGCGGATAATATAGTATCAGCCGGATTTTCCCCTCGGCATCCACGATGAAAACCGCCCTTACCGTATTGGTGCCCTTGCCCGGATGTATAAGACCGAGGGTTTCGGCAACTTTTCCCGTGTCGGCTATAATGGGAAATTCAACCTGCACGCCCAGCTTTTCTTTGATCCATTCTTCCCACTTAATGTGGGCGTATACCTGGTCTACGCTCAATCCTATGAGTTCGCAATTAAGAGCGCGGAACTTGTCATATCTGTTCTGGAAAGCTACAAATTCAGTTGTGCACACCGGCGTGAAATCTCCCGGATGGCTGAAGAGTACAAACCACTTGCCCTTGAAAGCGTCGGGAAGCGTTTTTACTCCGTGTGTTGTAACCACCTGCATGGCGGGGAAAACATCGCCCAGAAGGGGCATTCCTTTCTGCTCTGTTTTTTCCATTTCTCTCCTCCCTTTTTTAGCGTATAGTCTGAAACATAGCGTTCAGCGTGGAGCGTTTAGCGTATAGTTAAATGCTTTTAATTGTATTTTCTATACACTCTACGCTACTCGCTAAACGCCGTGTTTTTGGTTGTAATAATTACAATCCTATATTTATTACATTGTACCCGCATATTCAGCGATTGTCAATACAAAATGGTTAAATGAGCGGTTTTCAAGAGGATACCGTACTGAAAGAAGTAATTTTGTGTTTGCTGTATTTTCTTATCAGCTCTTCTGCCATGTTTTTATAGCTTTTCTTCCTTATGAATGCGGTAGGACCCGGCTGTCCGGGAATGATGATAGAACCTTTCTTGTGAGTTTTTGCAAGCGTTGCTATAAGTTCGTTTTCCTGTTTGTCCTTTCCAAGCACAATGCCGCTTGATTCAAAATGCCTGCCAATCTTCACCAGCGCTATGTCAAATTCGTCAATCTTCCTTTTAAGGTGCAGAAGGGGTGCAACTTTCTTACAGAACTCTTTCTCGCAGAGAAGGCATCCGCCCGCCGGATTGGGATATGTAATCTCGAATTTGCGGGCGAGCTCCATCTGCCGCTTTCGCTGTCTTCCCTCTATGGCCTCCAGCCGGTTTCTGTCTATCAGCCCCTTTTTTTCCGCGTCGGTTTCCGACAGGATTTTTGCGCTCAAAGGCCTTAATATTTTGCCTTTGAGCCCTGCCCTGGATTCTATGAGCCGCATAGTTTTTTTCTTCTGGCTCATGGGCCTTTCTCCCGCAACTTCTCCGGTAACGATTATATCCGCTTTGAGTTCCTTTGCTATCTTTTTTGTTTTCTTGAACATGAAGATGCGGCAGTCAATGCACGGGTTGAGCGCCGCTCCTCTGCCGTGCTTGGGGGCCCGCAGGATTTTTATGTAATCTGTCAACAGACGTCCCTTGGAGCAGTCGGCAAAGTGAAGTTTGATATGCTGTTTCTGCGCAAAGCTGAAGACGCAGAATCTGTCGCTGCAGCATCCCTCGCCGAAGGGCAGTAAGAAATGAAGCGCCTCCACGTTTTTGCTTCCCAATTGCTCTTTCATCATCATAAGGGCGAGCCGGCTGTCAAGACCGCCGGACAACAGTACAAGTGCTTTTGTTTTTTTCTTTTTCATCGTCTTATTATAGCATTAAACACGGGAGTTTGACACGGATGGGGGCAGGTTTTATACTTTTATGAGTGAAATAAAAAGAAGACAAGAAAACCGGATAGATCCCTTTACATCCCCCTTTACCAAAGGGGGAATTGAAGAGGGATTTGGATAGAGGAGGGAATATGTCTGCTAAGAAAAAAAACAGGTGGCAGGCGCCGGCAATCATCATAGCCGCCCTTTCGTCGCTCGTTCTTCTCAATTCTCTCGGCTCAAAGAAGTCCGCTTCCGAGAAAGTGCAGGATTTGATATCCGGACATATGGCCGCAGTTATTTTTGTCAAAAGCAATACGGCGCAGGATGCCGAGTTTCTTACTGCGCTGAAAGAAGCAAAGAAGGAGATGAAGGGAATGGGGGGAGTTGTTACTGCGGGAGCGGCCGATGGATTATTGGAGGGGGAGGAACAGCCGCCGGCAATTATAGTCTATGATTCACACGGCAATCCGCTTGCGAGGATTTCGGGTACGCTTGACAAGCAGTTGCTTGAGCAGGCAGTGCATGCAATTGCAACACACTCACATTAAAATTTGAATCAGGAATATACGGGGATTTTCCCTCTACCCTCCGGGGAGAGGGGGAGGGGGATAGGCAAATGTCGGAGTGGAGAAAATACCATCCGAGAACAAAAATACTGTGTACCATAGGTCCCGCCAGTTCATCTGAAACGGTTTTAAGGGAAATGATGAAGGCGGGGATGGACGCCGTAAGGATAAATTTTTCGCACGGCAATCATAAGGAGCATGTGGAAAGGATTGAAACTGTCCGCCTGCTCAATAAGAAATACCGACGCGGAATAAAGATACTTGCCGACCTTGAAGGCGCAAGGATAAGGGTAGGGCGTTTGGGCGGACGCGGGCAGATGTTTCTTGAGAAGAATAAAACCGTCTACATGTCCGCCGGCGGGCCGGCCGCAGGCGATAAATACATCCCCTTTGATTAAGACGGCCGACTGAAATATATTGAACCGGCAGAAATCATAAACAAT
>CAZAMK010000036.1:0-9695 GCA_964486345.1 uncultured bacterium | reverse complement strand
CACGGATTCCTGAAGGGCAACAGGTGTAGAGGGAAGAAGTAGAAAAACAGGAAAGTGAAAACTACCAGAACAAACTTCTGCCATTCTCTTTCAAGTATTTTCATTTTTGGTTATTTGCAGATTTTATGCCTGTCTATGGTACGGACTTTTAAAATATCTTTTTTTATCAAAGGGCTGTTGTCCAGAGTTTGCGACAGAACCTTCAGTATTTTCAGCAACTGCGTTTTTCTGATTATAAAGAATTCCGTGTAAAGGCCTTTCTGTTTTTCCCCTATAATCCCTGCGGCCTTCAATTTCAAAAGATGCGCCGTCACGGAAGGCTGTTTTATGCCGAGCACTGCGGTTACCTCGCATACGCACATATTCTTTTTTTCCAGCATCTTTACGATGCGTAAGCGGTTTTTGTTTGCAAGCGCCTTTAGTGTTTTTTCAAGAATGTCCATCTTGCCCCTTTTTCTGTATAGCCAAAAGACTATGTAGTATTATACCTTTAATTTTGCGCCTGTAAAGGGTTGCATTTATCCGTCTCTTGATGTAGAATATTCCGTCAGTTATATTTCCTGGGAGATAAACAATGAAAATATGCGTTATGGCGGAAAGAAACGAACTGTTTGGAAAGATATTTTCTGAAGAGAATTTTATTTTTCTCGGAAAATTGGGCACAATCAAATTTTGGGATGGAAGAGAAGAAAAACAAAAATTCGCGGCAGGGGCGGATATTATTATTACGAGTTGGGGTTCGCCGAGAATTGACAAAGACCTGCTTGATGCCGCCCCCGGGCTGAAATTCATTTTTCATGCCGCAGGCAGTATAAAGTCCTGCGTTGATATTGAAATAATGGAAAAAGGCGTACGTGTCAGTTCGGCTTCCGGAGTTCTTGGCAGGAATGTCGCCGTTACAACGTTCGGACTGATTCTTTCCTCGGTGAAAAAGATGCCGTGGTGGAATGAATTCATAAAAGAAGAAAAAGACTGGCGCGGGAATAAAAAACTTCTGCAATACACCGAAGAAATCAGCGGAGTAAATACCGGAGTTATAAGCATGTCAATAGTCGGAAAAAATCTTGTTTCCCTTCTGAAAAACGTGACTGACAGAATTTACGTTTATGACCCGTTCTGGAGCGAAGAGAATATATCGGAATACGGAGGAAGGAAGGTGGAAAAACTTCATGAAATTGCGGAAAAGTGCGATATTATCGCCTTATGCGCTCCGCTTTTGAAGGCGACGGAAGGGATGCTTGATAAAGCCTTTTTCCGGAAGATGAAGGACGGAGCCGTTTTTATAAATACGGCAAGGGGAGCGATAATTGACGAAAGCGCATTGATTGAGGAGCTTAAGAAAGAGCGGATTTTTGCATGCCTTGATGTGACTAATCCCGAACCGCCTGCTCCTGAAAGCCCCTTAAGGATTTTGAAGAATGCGGTGTTGTCTCCCCATATCGCAGGGCTGGTTAATTCGGGTCTCGGGGATATAGGAAAATTTTGTGCGGCGGAAATAAAGAGATTTATTGACGGCAAACCTCTTTTGAATGAAATGGTTCCCGAAAAAATGGATATAACCGCCTGACGGAGTTTATTTCTTATTCCGCAGTCCCTCAAGTTTTGAAGGCAGGCCGAAAATTTCAAGAAATCCCTGCGCCGCTTTATGGTCAAACATATCTTTTACGGTATAGGTTGCGAGGGATTCGTTGTAAATGGAATAAGGAGATTTTCTTCCCGCAACGGTGCATGCGCCTCTGTAGAGCTTCATCTTGACTTCGCCGGTCACGAACTTCTGGCTTTCATCCACAAAAGCGTCAAAACATTCTTTTATATGCGAAAACCACTGTCCAAAATAAACAATCTGGGAATATCTTTGTGATATTAGTTTCTTTAATTCGTAGAGGTCCCTTGAAAACACGAGTTTTTCAAGTTCTCTGTGTGTGGCGTGAAGTATGACTGCGGCCGGAGCTTCGTATATCTCTCGTGATTTTATGCCTACCAGACGGTCTTCAACCATGTCAATTCTGCCGATGCCATGCTTCCCGCCGGTTTTTGTGAGTTTTTCAATGATTGACATCGTGCCGGCATTTTTGCCGTTCAGAGAAATCGGTACGCCCTTTTTAAATCCTATGGTC
The DNA here is from genome assembly GCA_964486345.1 of uncultured bacterium. Classification (GTDB taxonomy): domain Bacteria; phylum Ratteibacteria; class UBA8468; order B48-G9; family JAFGKM01; genus JAFGKM01. Next base: position 7,578 of record CAZAMK010000036.1, on the reverse strand, counting down.
ACATACTCGGGTTTTGCGGGCGCTTTTTCAGGCGAGGTTGTTATCTGGTATGCGTCTTCAGGAGGTTCGTTCCACGGGTTTTCCAGTTTCCCGCATTCAATTGAAATCCCCCAGAGGTTCCAGTCTATGCTGTATGGTTTCGCTTTCGTCACAGGAACAGGGATTCCATATTTTTTAGCATAGTCAATTTCCTCTTCTCTTGAACGGAATTCCCATTCTCTGACGGGGGCGATAACCTTCATTTCGGGAGCGAGGTATTTTGCGGTGAGTTCAAACCTTACCTGGTCGTTGCCTTTTCCGGTACAGCCGTGGGCGATTGCCTGTGCTTTCTCTTTTTTGGCGGCTTTTACCATGCCTTCGGCGATAATCGGACGGGCAAGGGCCGTTGCGAGAGGATATTTATCCTGGTATATTGCCCCTGCTTTTAAGGAAGGAACAATATACTCGTTGACGAACCTGTCCCGCAGGTCTTCAAAATAGAATTTTGAAGCTCCCGTTTTCAATGCTTTTGCCTTTAACTGCTCCGCATCGTCGCCCTGTCCTACATTTGAGGTGTAGCATATTATTTCGGCATTATATTTATCCTTCAGCCATTTTATTGCAACCGACGTGTCCAGTCCTCCGGAATAAGCAAGCACTATCTTCATTTTTGAAACCTCCATGTACCACATTTTATGAAAAACGTGAAAAGTGAAAAGTAGAGAGTCAAAAATTTAGTTTTATTTCGTTTCACATCTCACTTTCAGAGTATTTCTTCTTTCCTAAGCCGTTTTATCAATCCTGCTCTGCCCATGAAAAGGGCGCCGAAGCCGGCAGGGATTGAGATTACGTTGATAAATATTTTCGCCGTTGGATTAAAGGATATCATCGTAAAAAGGAATATCCCTATTAATGTTGCAATCACCCATTTCAGCGTTCTTTCCCGCATCTTGAAAAGTATCATACGCCCTACGAATATCGCGGGAAATATGCGGGCTATGTAAAGTGACGAGAAAAAGAAAAAAGCAATGATAAGCCCGAGAGGCGCACCTATAATTGTTATGAAAACAACCAGCATGGCTATTACGGTAAGGATTATGAAAGAAAGCCCTGCCATGAATGACTGGATGAATTTTTTGCCTGCAATATTAGACGTCTGCTTGAAAAGGTTGGGGAAGAGCCAGAGCATTGTCATTGCCGGAAACAACAAGGAAAAGAAGTTGTAGAACCGCTTTATTATATCTATGCGGGTTTTCTCTTTCGCCACTTCGGTAATAGGTCTTGTCCATTTTATTTCACCGCGTATATCAATCTGCGATAAATCCATTTTTTCCGGCGTGTTATAAGTCAAATTGCCTTTAATTGAAGTACCAGGGGCGAAAACAAGATTATTTCCATAGAGTACGATATCGTCAAATTCTCCGGATATTAAGATTTCTTTTCCCCAGAGGATTGTTTTCCCTTTCACATTTGCCGCTATTGTTATGTTTTCTGCGCTTGCGCGGAGGTTGCCGTAGACGGGAGCGTTGATGCGTATGTTTTTTCCGAAGGATGTGAGACTGCCTTTTACCGTTCCTTCCACGTCTATTGTACTGCCGACCAGATAAACGTCGCTGGCGGCGTTTCCTGAAAAATTTACGTTGAAGCCGATACCGATGAAGTCTCCTTCAACGTCTGTATGTGCGGCAATTTTTCTTCCGATTCCGATGAATTCATTTTCCATGCCGCCCTTGATATCTATCTCGTCTCCTATGGTGAAAATTTCCTCGGAGGCTTCTTCTATGAGGATTTTCTCACCCATCATTATTTTTGCTTCCGCAGGCGCCAGAGAAAAAACTGATGAAAGCAAAAGCATAATCAGAAGTTTATTTTTCATTTTTCTATTGTTTTCATGAGCGCAATTTCGTCGCATCTCGGAAATTTAGGGCAGTTTATGCAGTCCATCCATACTTTGTGGGGAAGTTTGGATTTTTGTACGCGTTCAAACCCGAGTTTTTCAAAAAAGCAGGGGATATACGTCAGGACAAAAATTTTCTTAATGTCCAAGGAATCGGCTTCTTCAAACAGCTTGTCAATAAGCAGGTTTCCGTAGCCATTCTTCTGATATTTCGGGGAAATTGCGATAGAGCGTATTTCGCCGAGGTCTTTCCATATTATTTTCAGGGCTCCGCATCCTATCACTTTGCCTCCGAGTTCTATTACCCAGAAATTTCTAAGCCTGTCATAAATCTGGTTTATTGAAAGGGGCAGCATCTTGCCCGCATCCGCAAAATTGTTCACAATCCGCTTTATCTGGTTAACATCCGCCATTTTTGCCTTTCTTATAACCGGTTTCATTTTTTCTCCCTCAGAACTATTTGCTGTTCCTTTCACATTTCACTTTTCACCTAATTATTTATATAAACCTTCCGTTCCGATATACTGATTTTGCCTTCGGCTATGAGCCTGACGGTCAGCGGATATATAACGTGTTCCTTCTCCTGTATTCTTCTGTGCAGGGTTTCTGCCGTGTCTTCCTTCAGGACGGGGACTACCGCTTGCATGATTACCGGGCCTGTGTCAACACCGTATTCCACAAAATGTGTGGTACATCCCGTAAACTGCACTCCGTAGCGGAATGCCTGTTCCCATGCCGCCAGTCCCTGAAAAGAGGGCAGAAGGGAAGGGTGTATGTTGATAATTTTACCCTGAAAGCCTTCCATGAAAAAATTTTTCAGGACGCGCATGAATCCTGCAAGGCATACAAGCTCCACGTCGTATTCTTTCAGAGTTCTTACGTATTTTTTCTCTATTGCAGGGGAAAGAAAGGTCTTATGCTTGATTTCCGGTATGCAGAGATGTTCTATCCCTTCTTTTTCCGCTATCTCAAGAGCGCGTGATTCCGGATTATCGGTTAAGACTGCGCCTATCTTAACGGGAAGTTTTTCGGTTTTTATGTAATCTGCTATGGCCTGCAGATTGCTTCCTTTTCCAGACGCAAGAATTCCTATTGTAAACATTTTTTTATCTCCTGAACATCCTTTAGGAAGTCAAGGAACGTCTTCTTGCCGCATTTTGCAGGTCCGGCCGGCGTTTTTTCCCTCATTTTCTTTTTCGCTCCCTTTATCCTGTATCCGTCACTGTAAACGAGAAGTTTTATCCGATGAAGTTTATCAATGTCTTCTTTCCTGTAAATGCGGTGGCCGCGCTGGTCTCTAAGAGGGCTTATAACTGAAAATTCCTTTTCCCAGAAGCGTATTATATGCGCGGGCACTTCAAGTATCCTGCTTGCTTCCCCGATATAGTAAAATTTATCTTCCGTTTTCATCACTTATTTATCTCTGTAATCGTTTTTTGAATCTCCGCAATCAATTGCTGTTTTTATTCTTCTTTCGTTTTGCGGCGCATCAGTCCTGTTATCTCATGTTCCGGTTTTCTGTTTCCGTATATAATTCTGTAAAGCGCTGCGGTTATAGGCAGTTCAACGTCAATTTCCCTGCAGAGACTGTGAAAAGCCTTCACTGCGGGGATTCCTTCTATGACCATCTTGCTTTTTTTAAGATATCTGTCTTTGCCTGTTTTTATTATCGCTTCGCCGAACGACCTGTTTCTGCTGTAACAGCTGAAAGACGTCGTTATAAGATCTCCTATCCCTGAAAGCCCCCTGAATGTTTTCTCCCTGCCTCCCAGAGCGCATCCTATTTTTATCATTTCGTTCAAACCTCTCGTGAGATAGGCTGATTTTGTGTTTATTCCAAGACCAAGCCCGTCAATAATCCCCGCTCCTATAGCTATGACGTTTTTAAACGCTCCTGCCGTTTCAACGCCGGCAGGGTCGCCGGACGTATATACCCTTAATGTATCACAATTCAGTAGTTGTTGAAAAGTGGAAGCAAGTGATTTGCTACCGGATGCGACAACTGCGGCGGAGGGCATCCCCGCGGCTATCTCTTTTGCGATTGTCGGGCCGGAAAGCACTCCGAAAGGAATGCCGGCGCGTGTTTCCGATTTAAGAATTTCCGACATTCTTTTTCCGCTGGATACCTCAAAACCCTTGGTTCCTATGAGAACGGGCTGTCCCATGTAAAAAGTTTTCAGCTGTCTTGCTGTTTCTCTGAAAAAAGAAGACCTTACGACGAGTATGAGGAAGTCGGAGTTTTTAACTGTTTCTTCCAGCGAGCCGGTTATTGCGACGCTCTCCGGAATTCTGAAACCGGGGAAATAATTCGCGCTTTCCCTTTTGACGGAAAGCATGCGGCAGTTTTTCGCAAGAGGCTCCCATAGAGTTATTATGTGTTTTTCTTCGTCAAGAAGCCGTGCAATCGTTATTCCCCAGCCTCCAGCACCCAATATGCCTATTTTTTTTCCCATGGCAGTTTGATTCTGTTTTCTTTTTTTTGCAGGAGCCGCTTTATATTGCTCCTGTGGGTATATATAATCAATGCGCAGATGGCTATTCCCGTTGACGTAAGAAACAGGTTTTTCTGAAAGAGGTAAATGAAGAGAGGCATTGACAGGGAGGCGGTTATGGCGCCGGCTGAAACATAATGCGTGACTGTTATTACGCTTGCCCAAACCAACAGGGCAATCAGAGCGGGTACGGGGAAAAGGGCGATAACCACTCCGAAGCTCGTGGAGACGCCCTTTCCTCCCTTTCCCTTCAAAAAAATTGAAAAACTGTGCCCTGTTACGGCCGCAATGCCAGCCGTTATAATAACAGGCGGAGTCATTGAGAGAGATTTTGCGGCAATTACCGGCAGAAGGCCTTTGCCTATATCCAAAAGCAGAACCGCCGCCGCCAAGGGCCCTCCCGAGACCCTGTATACGTTGGTTGCGCCTATGTTGCCGCTTCCGTGTTTCCGTATATCTATTCTTTTAACGGCGCGGCACAAAATATATCCCCACGGAACACTTCCAAGCAAATAAGCGCCTATTATTAACAGAACAGTTATCACTAGTATTATATTTTCAATACCTCTTTTACCTTGTCAACAGCCGTTGCCGCGTCTGCGGCGTATGCATCCGCTCCTATCTCATCCGCATAACTCTGTGTTACGGGAGCTCCGCCGATTACTATCTTAACCTTATCTCTCACTCCGGCCGCTTTCAAGGCTTCTATGACATCCTTCATGGACACCATCGTGGTTGTAAGAAGGGCGGAAAGTCCGAGAACGGATATACCTTTTTTGACCGCTTCCACGAATTTTTCCGCAGGAACGTCTATTCCGAGGTCATCCACGGCAAATCCCGCGCCTTTCCACATCATAACTACGAGATTTTTTCCTATGTCGTGCAGGTCGCCCTTAACAGTGCCTATGGCGACTTTTGCAACGGGCTTTATTCCAGCTTTCGCGATGAGAGGTTCCATGATGGACATTCCTGAATGCATAGCCCTTGCCGCAATGAGAACCTCGGGGACATAAAATTCGTTGTTTTTGAATTTTGCTCCCACTATCATCATTCCGGCGATTAGCCCTTCGTTGAGAATCTTCTCAATGGGAAGGTTATCCTTTACCGCTTTTTCTACCAGTTCCTTCGTCTTGTTCGCATTCCCTGCTATTACCGCGTCTTTTAAACCCTGCAGAATCTCTTCGGCCATTTTCATTTCCTCCTTTATTCCTTTCCTTTTAAGAAGCGTGAAATGTGAGACAACGTTTTTTGTTGTCCCTGCATGTTTTAAGCAGGGATCTATAACAATTCTTTCTTTCTGGATCCCTGCTTAGTTTATCCCTGCGGATATTAAGCAGGGACAGGGATGACAAAAAGATACAGGTCCCGATTAAAAGCATCACTGGCCCCGATGAAAAACATCGGGATGACAAAAACGTCAGATGGCAAAAAACGCCAGATGACATAAGACGTCACATCTCACTTCTCACTCTTCAAAAGTGAAGGGCTATCACCTTATTGTTGTTAAAAAACCTTCCCCGTATTATATACGGTTAAATTTTTGTGTCAAGTTTTTTATTTCTTCTTGAATAAAAAGAAAGTTAATGTATAATATAACACAATTGTTTCAGACGGACAAGTAATGCCGGGCGGTTAACTCAGCGGCAAGAGTGCCACCCTTACAAGGTGGAAGTCGCAGGTTCAAATCCTGCACCGCCCAATTGGTTTCTTACTTTGAGGGCAGGATTTGAAGAGAGCGAAGTAAGGGATTGCGAGCGGGCGCAGCAATCCCAGCGAATGGCCGACCCGAGCCGTTGTGAGAGGCGAGTGGCGCCAAATCCTGCACCGCCCATTTACCCCGAACCGACGTTTTTTGTCGTTGCGAGGAGCAAAGCGACGTGGCAATCTCAACCACGGTTATCATTGAGATTGCTTTGGCTCCGCCTCGCAATGACAAGCGATTGGGGGCTTAAAAGTTAAAAGCGTGAAACTTCTTACGGGAAGGCACATCTAAACTATTATAAAAAACGGAGGATATTAACATGGCAGAGAAAATAATTGGTATAGATTTAGGGACAAGCAATTCTTCGGCCGCAGTGATGGAAGGGGGAAAGGCGGTAATTATCCCGAGTTCCGAAGGAGTTACGGTAATGGGAGGCAAGGCCTTTCCGTCTTATGTGGCTTTTACGAAAGACGGACAGGTTCTTATAGGCGAACCGGCGAGAAGGCAGGCGGCGGTCAATCCCGAGGGTACCGTGCTTGCGGCAAAGAGAAAGATGGGAACTGACCATAAATACAACATTTACGGCAAATCATATACTCCGGAGCAAATCTCGGCATATATTCTTCAGAAAATCAAGAAAGACACAGAGTCTTTTCTTGGACAGCCGGTAAAAAAGGCGGTTATAACCGTTCCCGCATATTTCAACGATAACCAGAGGCAGGCGACAAAAGACGCCGGTACGATTGCCGGTCTGGAAGTCGTAAGGCTTATAAACGAACCTACCGCCGCTTCCTTCGCTTTCGGGCTGGATAAGCTTGAATCCGAGATGAAAATACTTGTCTTTGATTTCGGAGCGGGGACTCTTGACGTAACGATAATGGATATGATGGGAGGCGGAGTATTTAAAGTTCTTTCAACACATGGAGATACGCAGCTTGGCGGAACGGATATGGACGAGGCTCTCATAAATTACATAGTAACGGAATTTAAGAAAGAATCAGGGATAGACGTAAGCAAAGACAGGATGGCGATGCAGAGAATCAGGGAATCCGCCGAAAAAGCGAAGATAGAACTTTCTTCAACAATGGAGACTGAAATCAGCCTTCCTTTCATCACCGCCGACCAGAATGGCCCGAAGCATTTACAGATGAAAATCAGAAGGGCGAAAGTGGAAGAGCTTATATCTCCTATAATTGACAGGTGCAAGGACCCTGTGAGAAAAGCCATAGAGGATGCAAAACTCAAGACTTCCGAGATAAGCAAGGTTATACTCGTGGGCGGACCTACCAGAATACCCGCAGTTCAGAAGTTTGTTGAAGAAGTTATCGGGATTAAGCCGGAGAGAGGCGTTGATCCGATGGAATGCGTTTCAATCGGTGCGGCGGTACAAGGCGCGATTCTCGGCGGGGACATGAAGGATAAAGATATACTTCTTCTTGACGTAACTCCTCTTTCTCTCGGGGTTGAGACTGTGGGCGGGGTATTAACCAAGATTATAGACAGGAATA